>NZ_JBHTJN010000003.1:0-4672 GCF_042675725.1 Seminibacterium arietis | reverse complement strand
TCAGGTTTACGCCTATGCGGTTCAGCTCGAACAGTAACGTAGGGTCGATTACTTTCGGCTGTCGCTTAGGTTGCTGTTCTAAGGCAACTTCCCGAACCCACTCCGCAAGCCTTGCTTTCGTTTTTCGTTCAAGCAAGGCATTGTATTCATCTTCCGACAAGGCGATTTCTAGGCGTTTGGTTCGCTTTTTCATTCGGTGTCCGTTCTTCAAATTAGCGGTGAAACCGCAGGGGGGCAAGGGGGATTTATCCCTTTTGCGAGACCATAGCCGACAGTATCGCAGATACGGGGCTGTGTGTCCTCGCTATTACAAAAGACAATAGTACACCAAAAGCCCCGAATGTGGTATATAAAAATTCGGAGCCGAAGGCGACTTCATTTTACTAGGCGAGCTTGCGAGCCTTTGAAAAAAAGCAAAAATAAAAATTTATTATTAATTAGCGTTGTGGAGCTTGTGGGCGGTAAGTTTTGAGTGTTGGTAAAGCTGTGAAAGCCTTTAGGCGGTAGCCTGTGGGTAAATCTTCGATTTATCCATCAGGCTATTCATAGCTTTACCAATACGACCCTTTAGGGCAAAACTGGCTCGACCGTCCACAAATCCACAACGCAGAAATAAACGTTTATCCTGCTCTCGTTCTCTAATGTTGCTTGAATGGGGCAACAGTAAAACGTTGTGGCAATTTTTCAGGGTGGGAATTGCAGACCTAGACAATCAATTCCGCTGTATCCTTAAATCTCGCTTATCAGGTAAGTCAATTTCGCTTGCTTGAGGGCGGTGGCAGAGCTTGCTTTCGTATGCAAGAACCGTTGTTTTTAACACCACATCTACGCCTGTTTATGCTTCCGCAGTCCGGGCTTATGACCGTTTGATTTAAGGTTTGCGTTTCTTGTTTACGTCGTTGAATGGTTTTTTGGTAGTAGGGACGCTTCGCAATCTCTTGCATTACTAGCTACCCTTTGCTAAGATATGACTTGTCTAGGGTCTGTTATCTTAGCAAAGAACGCAATGAACAGATTATAGAAAAAAGGATCGAATGTCAAAAGTTCGATCCTTTTTTCTATAATCTGTTCATTGCTCATTATATAACGATACTTTTTCTAACTCGATTAGTTCAAAATTTTGAGTGTTCATAGTCGTGATCATTGTATTTAATGATACTGGCGATATATCAACGCCTATCCATTTTCTACCTAGTTTATTTGCAACTTTTAATGTTGAACCGCTACCTGCAAAGCAATCCATTACAATTGAGTTTTCATTAGATGATTGAGCTATTATCATTTCTAGCATACTGGCGTTTTTTTCTGTTGGATAAATTGGGTGTGCAGGGTCTTTGAATTTCCAAACATCTTGTATTTTTTTGCCTTTGTGTTCATCTGCGAATTTTTTAATTCTAGGAACTCCATTTTTTGACCATTCTATTAAATTCTGTTCATCTAATTTATCTAATTCTAAAGGCGATACTCTCCAATGTCTTCCTTTTGGTGGAAGCATACCCTTCCATTCCCTGCCAGTTTTACCGTTAAGGGTTTCGCCTGGGGCGTGAACAGGTACTGTATTGTATCGTCTTCCGGAAGTATCTATTTTATGGAACATGGATATTTTTTCATCTTCTGATAACGATTGAGTTATATTGTTGAATATATTTTTTGAAGTGTTTTTTACATAAAAAAGAACAATATCTTTTTCGTTTCCAAATGCTCTCCTACTAAAGTTTTTAGGATTTGATTTTATTCTTGATATATCATTCCTAAAATTGTTCATACCAAACACTTCATCAAGTATTATTTTTAGGTAGTGCCCCATTTTTGTATCTATATGAACATATATCGATCCTTTTTCAGATAGTAGTTCACGCATTAAAAATAGTCTTTCTCTCATAAATTCAAGATATTCTTCAATTGTGAAATTGTCGTTGTAAGCCACAATGTTACTTTTGGATTTTGAACGACTTATTGTGCTAACTCTATCATCATTTGATACAGTAAAAACCTGATTAGTGTTGTAGGGTGGATCTATATATATTAAGTCTATTTTTCCTGAATATCCGCTATTTATTAAGCTTGAAAGAGCAGTAAAATTATCTCCAAATAGTAATAAGTTAGGCTTTTTATTTATTATTGATGAGATGTCTTTGGCTTTGAATTTTGAAAGCTCAAAGACATCTTTTTCGCTTTTTTTGTTTTTATATAATAGTTCCATAATTTATTTAGATTGAGTATAAATAATCCCTTAATAATACAGCTGAAATTACAACATCATTATCATTAAAAGATGATAATGAGTTCATCATTTTATGATTCCCTTTTATATACAAAACCCCGTCCAGTATTGAAATTATTTTCACGTCATGTGTTGTTCTTGAAAGATTTGATTTCATAGTTGATATGGCATCGTTGAATTGGGCGTTCTGATGTCCACCAAAATCAGTAAGGAATTTTGTTTCAGCTAGAATATATTTGTTGTTAAATTTGGCTATAAAATCTAGCCCTTTGTTATGGTCATATCCTAAGTTTTCTTTTGCAAAATCACTCATAGCTTGATCGCCAGAATTAAAAATAATGCTTCCCTTGTAGGTTAAGAACTCTTTAGGGCTATTTGTTACTGGTGTACCTAAAGCACCAGATGAAACCCACCTTTTGAATAAAGGTCCTATTTGCCTGTTTGTTTCTTTAGGTGTTGTCGTTTTTTCTATGATTTCATCAAACCCCATCTCAACTAACATGCCAAAAAGTCTATCAACAGTATTTGGATTTCTATCAATTGCTCCTTTATCTCTTTTTAAGTACGCAACATAAGAATCTTTGATTGGGAATACTTCTTGTTCTAGTAAAGTTAAAAGAAGATTTTTTTTATCTGCGTTATCTAAATAGGCTTTAATTCTATTTTGTACTTCTGGTTGTATTTCTCTTCTTAGATTTACTGCCATTGGATATACCTTATACAGTAGATCAAGATAATTTTTCTGGTTTGCTAAAGATATGCTTTTTTCAGTCCAAATATTCATTTTTTCGCCTTTCGATAATTGCTATATAAAAGATAATCTCATTATAACAAAGGTTTAGATTATTTTTATAAAGTATTAATGATTGTTTCCTCCTAAAATTCCATTGAAAGACTACGCTATTCAACAGAATTTTAGGCGGTCTATTAAAGGCTCATTCCCTTACTTCGCTGTTTTTGGCGTTGCTCGATTACCGCTTTAAGCTGTTTATTAAAGTCTGCAATGTCGCTAATTGCGTGCTTATTTCGCTGTATTGTTGCTGTATCAAGGCGTTTTCGGCTCGTAAGCTCTCTAATTCTCTCGATAAAGCCCAGCGTTCGTTCTCTTGCTGTTGTAGCAAGGTTTTCAAGGTATTTTCTAACATCACTTCGATTTCGGTCGCCATTTACTGTTTCCCCTTGCTTTTCGGTTCGTGTACTTCGATTATTTTTAAATTCCCGCCCCAAGTTTTGTCCATTAAATCCTTGTCCACTGCTACGCAAGGTTTGATCCCCTTGTTCGTTTGGCAAGTTGATAGCTTTATGCCCCCACTCTGCTCTTTGGCTATCTCGGCTGAATGCTCCCAAGCTATCATTTCTTGATAGGCGTTCTTCGATTGCCACGTTAGCACCCCTGCGGTTATCGCTATCAAGGCTAATATCATCAAGGCGATAATGATCGGTAGTCGATACATTCTGACGGTACTTTTTATCAATTTCGCCTGCTCTGCTTGGATATTTTCGGCTAAATTGCTCCCTGCGTACTGTAATTGCTCTATTAAGTTTTTCTCGTGCTGTTTGATAGCGTTCTGTACTATCTCGTTTGTACTCTCTAGCTCTTTCTTCGATGCCTGCTCGAATTGTTTGGCTAAATCTAAAATCCTGCTCATAGAAAGCCCCTTTTAATCTTAAATTTTGTCCGTCTGTTTTAATTGAGATGTTTTTCGGTGTAATGCGGGAAATTTCAAATCCTGCACGCTCTAGAGCGTTTATAACGTCCTGCCTGTCGTTTATATGCCCAGAATTAGCTAAAACCGTTAAACCGTTTGTAATCGCTTGTAAAGCCTGTTTTTTCTCTTTGGGTAGTTCTTGCTTGGTGATCATCAATTGCTGTCGGATCGGGTCGTTTGGGTCGCTTAGGCTATATTCGTGGTTGATGACCTGCTTAAAATTCTCAACAAGTGGGCGATCTGCCTTGTCGTAATAGGGTTGTAGGCGTTTTTGGCTAGTTAACTCAACATTCGGAATGACAAAGTTAAGTTCTAATCTACCTTTGTCGGTATGTTGCGCCCAAGAAATGTTATATTGTTCAGGTTCAAGCCCTGCAAATACTGACCGCTCAAAGCGTGCCATAATCTCACGCTTTTGGATTTCGGGTAGGTCGCTTTCTTCAAATGATAAGCAACCTGCGGTGTAAGTGTTATTAAAATCAAGGCTATCAGCAATACTTTGTGATAGTCGGGGATCGCCCTGTAGGATTTGGGCGGTGTCGTCAGGCTTATTCAGCAAATAATCCACGCAAGCCTTGCAACTACTGGCTTTTCCCTTTCCGTGTTTCTTAAAAAATTTGACGATCATAGGCTTAATTCTCGCAATTTTTTGAGATTTTTTTCAATTTCTCGCAAGGTCGCCAACACGCTAACAAGGTCAATGCTAGGGCGTTGGCTGTTGCATTGTCGGGCGATTTGG
>NZ_JBHTJN010000002.1:0-1321 GCF_042675725.1 Seminibacterium arietis | reverse complement strand
TCCCCAAGTAGGTAGCGCTAACCCTCTTTGCCAGGCTGGTTGTGAGTCATTCGCTGATTAGTGAGGAGGCCTGGTGATGACTGGGACGCCGGGGTATACGCGGGAGCAGATCCGTGAGTTTGTGCATGATTATGGTCGCCAGCGGCATGGGACGAGGGGCGCGTGGTTGGAGGGGCAGCCGTTCTCCAGGTATCAGTTGTGGCGCTGGCGGAAGGCGTTGTACGAGGGAGATCTCGACCGGAATCTCATTCCGCGAGAGCATGGAGGTATGACCCGTACCCGTGGCGAGTGGACCGCGTTTGAGAAAGCGCGTGCGAAAGAGTTGGCTGAACATGAATCCGAAGTTGAGCAGCTCAAGAAGCGTATCCACGAGTTAGTGGGCACGAATGATGCGTTGGGAAAAGCTATCGGGCTCTTGCACGAGTTGAACGTGTCAGAGCCCGACGCGGAGACGACGAGCGGGCCCGAGGATTCATCGAGACGGAGAACGAACTCGTCCGGGAGCTGACCGGGCTGACCGGATCACAACGGCAAACGCTGGAGATGGTGGGCCTGGCGCGCTCGACATGGCAGTACCGGATGAATCCTCGCCCTGTCGTGCCCGCTCCGATTCATCAGGCCGATCGGGCGTACGAGGCACGAATCAGCGATGCCGACCGGCGACAGATCGAGGAGCTCGTTCTCGCCGGCTGGGCGAACGCCAACTCGGTGGACCATTCGTTCGCCACCGTGTGGGACGAGGGCCTCATGCTCGGCTCACGGCGGACGTGGTGGCGGATCGCCGCGCAGATCGAAAACCAGATGCTGCGCCCCAAGATTCCGGCCCGCAAGGAACCCAGAGCTCCGCGGAACAAGCCCGTCCTAAAAGCAACCGGGCCCGGGCAGGTGTGGTCCTGGGACATCACGGACCTGTACTCGCCCTGGCGCGGGCGCGTGTTCAAGGCGTACAAGATCACCGACATCTTCTCCCGCGAAATCGTCGGGTGGCGGGTCGAGGACCGTGAGGCCAGCCACCTCGCCGTGGATATGTTCGCTACCGCGATTGCCGAGCACGGCGCGCCCCGCATGGTGCATGCCGACAACGGCGCCGCGATGACCTCGAACCTGCTCCGAGACTTCCTTCACCGCCAGCACGGCACAGAGCTGTCACACAACCGACCATACGTCTCCGACGACAACCCCTTCTCCGAGGCCGGATTCCGGACCATGAAATACCGGCCAGGCTACCCGAAAGTGTTCGCCGACCTAGAGACCGCCCGGGCATACCTCGCGGAGTACGTGCCCTGGTACAACTGTGAGCACAAGCACTCCGGCATCGCAC
>NZ_JBHTJN010000001.1:0-204715 GCF_042675725.1 Seminibacterium arietis | reverse complement strand
AAATCAAATCAAAGCCAAACAAACCAATCAATCAAAACGAATCAAATCAATTAAATCAAAACGAAACAAATTAAATTAATAAATTAAAACAAAGCCTTGATATTAATATCGAGGCTTTGTTGTTTATTTTTTATATATCTTTCTTTACTTTACTTATTTATATATAAAATTTACTATTGCATTTATTTTTGATTACTTATATCCTGTTAGACCTAAGCGATGTGCTTGGGAATTATATTATAAAAGGAGCGAATTATTATGTACTTTGAAATTTATAAAGATGCACGGAATGAGTTTCGTTGGCGTTTAAAAGCAGGTAATCATCAAATAATTGCCACTGGTGGAGAAGGGTATTCTAGTAAACAAGCTTGCCAAAAAGGGATTGAGGCAGTAAAAAAAATTACTTCAGATACTGAGGTAAGAGAGATTTCTACTGAACCTAAAGTTTAGTGATGATAATGAGTTAGTACTCTATTTAAATCGTTAAATTTTTATTAGAAAAGACAGTTTCCAGGTATTTAAGGGAACGGTCTTTTTAGCTTTAAGATGATTTATTTCTTATTGCATCTAAACAGCTATCGCTTTATCTCAATCTTGTGAAAAAGAAAGGATTGCAATATAAAAGTTTAACTACTTGGAAATAGATGATATAAGTATTTTTCTTTCCAGTATCCTAGCCACTCTTTAATAGCCTGTACGCTTGCTGTCATTGCACTTGCTTGAGGAATAAAGTGCATTAATGTTAATTTGTAGTTATTAGGGATTCGACCACAGCCTACACTAGCTGGTAAAACAATTATTCCTTGTTTCTCGAAAAGTAATTTAGCTCTTTGCATATGCCATTGATTTGTAACTAGAATAATAGTGTTAATATTTTCTTTATATAAAATTTCTTGTGTAAATTTTGCATTCTGAATAGTAGTTTGAGCTTTATTTTCTAACCAGCGAGTGGGAATGCTAAAAAAATCGATAAGTTCTTTCGACATAATTTTAGCTTCTGAATTTCCATTGGGACTAGCTCCAGTAATTAAAATAGGGAGACTCGTTTGTTTGTATAAAAATGCACTATATCGTAAACGTTCTAAAGGAATTTGTGAAACAGTTATCGAAGAGTATAGTTCTCCACTATCACGTAGCCCACCCCCAAGTATTACAATAGCTTGTGCTTTCTTGTAATCTTCAATAGTTAGTTTATTTTCTATTACTAAACTATCATGTAATTTCTGTGCAGTATAAGGAATACTGAATATGTATAGTATAATTATCCCTAAACTAGTACAAAAATAGCTTATATATTTGAGCTTTAATGTTCTAAAAAATAAAGAAAATAACCATAATATTAAAACGCAAAAAGGTGGTAAAATAATAGCTGTAATAAGCTTAGATAAAAAATACATAGATAAATTAACCTTATTTGAACTAATATTTCAGCCTCTTGTCCAAAGTGAAAAGTACTCTATACTGTTTATTAAATTTTGTAAAGTAATGAATAGTATTGAATATATATAATATTATGATTTAGAATACCGCACTTTAACAAAGAGCTTATTTTATAGATTGATTTATGAATGATACTTTGGTTTCTTTAAAAAAAGAATTAGAAAAAATATCTGATTTTATTATTGATAAATCAGACGTATTTTATTTTGATTATCCTCTACATCTTAATGTGGGTGATCTATTAATTTATGCTGGGACAGAACAATTTTTTAGAGATTTTAATATAAATATTCGTTTAAGGCGTTGTTTACAAAGTTTTAGCATTAATGAAGTAAAAAAACACATACGTCCCAATACTACTTTATTGTGTCATGGGGGAGGAAACTTTGGGGATCTTTATCCTTCAATTCAAAAGCTAAGAGAAGATTTAGTTACCAATTTTCCAAACAACAGAATCATTATACTGCCACAAACTGCTTATTTTTCTAATTCAAAAGAAATGGAAAGATCTGCCTCTGTTTTTTCTTCTCATCAATATTGTTATCTTTTTGCACGTGACACAATTACATTTCAGCTTATGAAACAAAAATTTTCTAATAACGTTTTTTTATCGCCTGATATGGCTCATCAATTGTATGGAGAGTTATCAACAAAGATAGAAAATAATTTAAAAAGTCAAATGGATACTCTTTACTTTTTAAGAAAAGATATTGAATCAAGCCATATAGAAACCCAGATAAAGAATAGATTATCAGATTTAACTAATATAAAAGATTGGGAAGACCTTTTAACTTTACAAGATATTAAATATGAATTGTTTTGTAGTCGTTTGGCAAAGATTGCAAATATATTAAATTGTTCTTATTTGAAAAATAAAGTAAATGATATGTGGTATTGTCGAACTTTAGATATTATCAAGCGAATGCAATATATTTTTTTGAAATATGATCTGATTATTACAAGTAGATTGCATGGTCATATTTTTAGTTGTTTATTAGAGTTACCTAATTATATATGTGATAATTCATACGGAAAAAATTTTAATTATTATAACCAATGGACTAAAAATATTAATTTCACAAATAAATATGAATTGTAATAAGAATTTAATTAGTTTAATTGTAATTACTTTATTAAATATGGGGCTAACAATAGTTAGTTCTTTTTTACTTGCTCATTTATTGCAAGTAGACGAGAGAGGTGAATTTCAATTATTTATAACATCAATAACTTATGTAGCTACTATTTCAGTGGGAGGAATTGGATTTACGTTTACTCTTTGTATGCGAAATAAGATGTATGATCATTGGCATTATTATTTTTATTTCTTTGTTACTGGATCAATATTTGTTGCTGTATTAAGTTTATATTTTTTTTCTATAACAGAATGGACTTATCTATTTATTATTAATGTTATATCAACTTCTATTTTAACTATTACGCTCGAAAAAAGTAAAATTGATTCTAATTTAAAGATCTATCGTATATTATCAATACAACAACCTATTTTAGCTGTTTTAATATATGGAATATATTATCTTTTATATGGAGAACAGAACGTAAAGAATGTATTGGATTTATTGACAATTATTGCCTTAATTCAAGTGTTAAGCTGTATTTATTTCTTATCTAAAATTAATAAAGATTTTAAAATTAAGCATGATATTAGAAAAATAGAATTAGCATTTTTTGTTAAGACATGGTTAAAACAAAATTTATTGCAAGTTTTTGGAGCAACTACAGTCAATTTAGATAAGTTTCTGATAGTATCGTTAATGGGAAATTATTTTTTAGGTCTTTATACTGTATGTTTAACTTTTGATGCATTATTAACAAAAATATTGAATATGCTAGCTGATTATTATTATTCTGGGTTATTAAATAATATCAACCGTATTAAAATTATATTGGCTATAGTGTTATTGATCATAATAAGTGGACTAGTTATTATTCCTAATCTATCAGAATATATTGTCAGATTATTTTTTGGTCCTAAATACATAGAAGTATGTTCTACATTATTTTGGTTTATGTTTAATTCAATCTTAGCTGGATTATCTTGGATACTATCACAAAATATGTTAATACTAGGAAAACAGATTTTATTATTTACTCGTCAAGTTATCTCTATTTTGGTATTAGTGATATTATTTTATTCCTTTAAAGATTTAGGATTATACGGTATAAGCTATGCTTTAATTGGTGCAAGTTCAGTTAGATTGATTATTTCTATTTTCTATTATTATAAATATCCTATTTTAAAAAACTGTAATGAAACTATTATACGAGATATAAAATGAAGAAATATTTAATATCCTTAGAAAAAGATCTTTATAGAAGACAACTATTTTTTTCACAGTCATGCACGACAGATTTTATTTTATTTAATGCGATAAATACGATGCATGAAAATAGTGAAAAATTGACCGCTCTTTTTGATTTGGATAAATTTAAAAAACATTATTTAAGAGAAGTAACCAAAGGTGAAATTGGATGTACATTAAGTCATTTGTCAATATATAAAATAATTAGCGAAGATGATTCTATTAACGATGATGAGTATTGTCTAATATGTGAAGATGATGCGTTGTTTGATATAAATTTTGAACATAGTTTAAATTGTATTTTAAAGTCACAAATTAATAAAGATATTATTTTATTAGGTCAATCAAAAATACCTAGTTTTAGTAATGTAGAGTTAGAAATTAGTTATCCTATAACATTGCCCTTTCTAAGTAGGAAGATTTCAGATACTAAATATAAATATGCTTATCCTTATAAGAATTATTTTGCAGGGACTGTTGCATATTTGATCAAGAAATCAGCAGTAAATAAAATAATAAATGATGAACATCATATTGTTCCTTTCTGGTTAGCAGATGATTATCCTTTATTTGGTTCTTATTTTAAACTTGATATATGTGTTATTCGTCCTTTATTAGCTATTGAAAATCCTACTTTAACAAGTAATTTAGAAGATTTAAGAGGTAGTTATAGAGATTATTTTTGGAAAAAATTATTCAAATATCCATTGAAAAAAATATTAGCAATTAAGCGAAATTTATTTTATTTATAAGTGAAAATAATATGTCAGCTATTTTTAACTTTTTTTATATTTATGATCCTTGGCTATTTCATTTTTTTAGAATGGCATTTTTTTCTGGTTTTGTGGCTCTATTTTTTTTAATAATAAAATTATATAGAAATAAACAGATTCAGGGCATATTCATTCCATTGGATAATTTAGTTGTTATTATTATATTGATTATGTTTAGCTTTATACCATTGCTTCTTAATAGAAGTAAAGATTTATCTGTGGTTATTCAATATACGAAATTTTTAATATTTTTTATATGCGCAGTTGGTATTTATAATCTGTTTTACTATTTTCCAAATGGAAAATTTACATTAATTAGAGATTTAAAAATAGGTGTTATTGTACAATTTTGTGTTGGAATATTATCTCTAATAGGAATATCATTTATAACAGAGTTTGCACTATCTACTAATGCTTTACTAGTTCGTTTCTATGGTTCTGAACAAGAATATCGTTTATATAATATTACTTCATCCGCATTTTTTCAACTAAGTGTATTTTACTTGTTTTTATTAAATTTTTTACTGGCTTATAATAAGAAATATAATAATATTAACCCTATTTTTTTATTTTTAATTTTATTTATAGGTTTAATTTCAGGGCGAACTTTTATTATGTTATCTATAGTGAGCATATCTTTTTATTTTAAAAAGGAATATATATTGCCGCTATTAGCATTCTTTATGACTTGCCTTTTTTTAGCTATCAATTTTTCACAACATAAGTATGTTGCTCATGCTTTGGAGCCATTAATTAACCTGATAAATGATCATAGCTTACATAGTTCGTCAACAGATATTTTGATAAGAAAACATTTATTTTTACCTGAGATAAAACAAATTTTAATTGGAGATGGATATTATTTTACTGAGCAAGGAAAATATTATGGCCATACTGACAGTGGGTTTTTACGCCAAATTTTATACGGTGGATTTAGTTATTTAATAATATGTTTTTTATTTACAGCGTATTTTGTCTATAAAGTAGCAACTAATTGGTTTGATGGAAGTAAAGTCTTTATTTTATCGACATTACTTATTTTATCTATACTGAATGTTAAGGCTGATACTTACGCTTTCCCAAATCTTATGATGATGTTTTTGATTTTTTTATCTTTTTTTGGTCATAATAGTAAATTCTCAATAGTTTTAGCGGGGAGAAAATAAATGTTTAGTATAATTATTCCTTCTTTCAATAGGGAAGTAGAAATTGCTTCTTTATTAGATAGTCTATCTGAACAAACAGTGTGTAATTTTGAAGTTATTATTGTAGATGATTGTTCATTTAATCCTATATGTATTAATAAAAATTACTCTTTCCCAGTGCGTATTATTAGAAATTTGCAAAATAAGGGAGTAGCAGAAAGTCGTAATATAGGGGCAAAAAATGCTAAAAATGAATGGTTAATTTTTTTAGATGATGATGATAGATTTCTTCCTGAAAAATGCGAAGTATTGACACGATGTATTACTAATAATATGGATATTAATTTTATCTATCATCCCGCTGAGTGTATAATGGTTAATGAGGGTTTTTCTTATTTTACTCAACCTTATAAAGATGTTAATGACTTAACCTTAGATAAGTTATTACTTGCCAATAAAATTGGTGGGATGCCTATGATTGCTATCAAAAAAATATTATTCGAAGAAATTGGTGGGCTTTCTAACAAGTTGCTCGCACTAGAAGATTATGAATTTATTTTAAAACTTATTTTGAATAAAGATTTTAATCCGATTTATATATCTCACCCATTAACAAAATGTAGCTTTTATACTAAGCGAAGTAGTGTTTCTACTAATATAGATAATACAAAAAACGCAATTGAATTTATTAGAAAAAATTATGTTAATACATCGATTCAAAAACATAATTTTGAAATTAACACACAATATATATTAGCATATATAGCAATGATGAATTTATCTCGTAAAGCAGCAAAGTATTATTTTAATATATTTAAAATAAATAAGAAGATAAAACCGATTATTATTGCTTTAATTTTTTTAATATCTCCTAAATTAGCAATTAATTTAAAGAGGTTTATGTAATGAAGTTTTCTGTTTTAATGTCTTTATATTTTAAAGAGAAAGCACAATATCTTATAGAATGTTTTGAAAGTTTGTCTAATCAAACTATTCATGCTAACGAAATTATATTAGTATTTGATGGTCCTATTACAAATGAATTAGAAACTATAGTAGAAAAATATTGCCATATTTTGCCGTTAAACATTATTAGGTTAAACCAAAATCAAGGACTGGGAAAAGCACTTAATGAGGGATTGAAGCACTGCACTAATGAATGGGTTTTTCGCATGGATACTGATGATATTTGTGAACCATATCGTTTTGAAAAACAAATTAAATTTATTTTAGATAACTCTAATTTAGTTATTGTAGGTGGACAAATAGCAGAGTTTAATCAACACAAAGATGATATTGTGAGCTACAGAAATGTTCCATTATCAGCTAAAGATATTGTTAAATTTACTTGTTGGCGTTGCCCTTTTAATCACATGACTGTTGCTTATAAAAAAAGTGCCGTTCTATCTGCTGGTGGTTATCAAGATTTACAAGAAGATTATTATTTATGGATTAATTTAGTAGCAAGAAATTTAGAGCATATTGCTAATCTACCAGATATTTTAGTTTATGCCAGAATAGGAAATGGTATGGTAGGAAGAAGACGTGGTTTATTACAAGCGAGATGCGAATGGAATTTATTTATGCTAAAACGAAAATTAAAATTGCAAAATAATGCTTTGGGATTTGTTGTATTTTTATTAAGAGTTATTCCCAGACTCTTGCCAACGTCTTTGTTGACGATTATTTATCGTTTTTTAAGAAAGTAAATAAGGATTTTAATCTAATATCAATTCTTATGAGATGTCAATATAGATTTAAGAATAGAAAATATAAATGAAAATCACAATATAATTTCTATTTGAAGTTAACTTAATCTCTTTTGATTCTTAGAAAAAAAGCCTATTAAAAAATAGGCTTTATATGGTATTAGGGTGAGTATTATATCACTCTTTTGATTTTTTAAATAGTTCAACGGCTTGAATGATTAATTGGTTTTGCGGTATGCCGTTATCTTTTGCCAGTTGTTCTATCTCTTCTACTATTGTTTTAGGGAGTTTAAAGGATTTTACTTTAATTCCGTGTTTCTCTTCGCTACGCTTAACTATTTCACTTCTTGACAATGCCATATAGTTTCCCTTATATTTATTTGAGCCTCTGGGACGGCGGTAACCGCCCCTTTGGTCTAGTCTAGTAAGCTGGGAAGCTCACCATTAATCCGACTAGCAGGATAACAATGATAATAATGACACGTTTCATTGTTCTTTCCTCTCAAATCTAGTAAGGATTAAGCCTTACACTCACTTTCAAGCCTGTTCTTGAAAGTGATTATATTATATATTAGTCTACTAATATATGCAAGCTAATATATGCAAGCATTTTTATTAAAAGCCCTTGATTTTTAAGGGCTTTTTTATTGTTTGTTATTTGTGCAAAAGATTAATAAAGATTATTAATCTTTAAATAGTTATTTAATATTAGACTTAAAAAAATTGAAGTTGAATTATATTTAACTTAAGATCTGTTTAATATGTATTCTTTAAGTGGTAATAAGATGAAAGAAACCAGTAAGCTAGACTTAGTAGATTTTAAAGCCCATGTTCAAAAATTATTGATAAAAAATAAAAATATAAGAGTATTACCTTTTATATACCACTCTCAGAAATTTTGGCTAAAACAACCAGAAAAACTTAGTGGCGTATGGCGATTTTTAAAACCACAACCAGAAAGATCTTTTGCCAATGAAATTAAAGTATTACGTTATCTTCACGAGCAAGATGCTCCTATTCCTGAACTAGTATTGTATGAACAGAATTTTCTAGTTTTACGTGATGCTGGGATTACTGTGAGTGCAAAAATTGAAGATGATGACCCATTCAATCCACAAAAAGAACAAATACTACATGATGCCGCAAAAGCTTTGGCTGATTTACATCGGCAGGGCTTGGTTCACGGCAGGCCTGCGTTAAGGGATATGACTTGGTTGGCGGGAAAAGTCTGTTTTATTGATTTTGAATCTCAATCAAAACGTCAAGATCTGTTATGGAAAAAAGTGCGAGATAGTCTTATTTTTATTCATAGCTTAGGACGTGAAGAATGTATTTCTAATGAATTGATGCGACGAGTAATCACTCAATATAAGCAGTATAGTGATCCACTGATTTGGCAGAATATGTTAAGAATATTACAGCGTTATCGCTGGATCTATTTCGGTTTACGATGCTTTAGATTTATTGCCAAGAAAGATTTAGTTGCAATTTATCGTTTATTTGAGAATACTTTTATAGTTGAAAATGCAGAAAATAAGGGTTGAATGCAATTTTATAGAATTTTCAACCGCACTTTTCCTTTTATTAGCGAATTATGTGATATAAATTTTTCTGATAAAACTTGCTATTTATTTTAGTATAAGTATAATGTAGAGCATATTTCGGACGCGGGGTGGAGCAGCTTGGTAGCTCGTCGGGCTCATAATCCGAAGGTCGTTGGTTCAAATCCAGCCCCCGCAACCATTTTACAAGAAGTCAGTAAAGAAGCCCCAAAATTGGGGTTTTTTTGTACGGGAAATTTATACGTAGGACTCGACTGATAGTCCTTTTTTTACGTCCTGAGTTTATATAGGAGGTTGTTTTGGCAACGTTAGAAGAAAAATTACAAACGCTATTGCAAAGTTCAGTAGAAGACTTGGGTTGTGAACTTTGGGGTATTGAGCTTCAGCGTTCTGGGCGTTTTGTAACTTTACGATTATATATAGATAAAGAAGGTGGTGTTGGTATTGAAGATTGTGCCGATGTGAGCCGTCAAGTAAGTGCGGTGTTAGATGTAGAAGATCCGATTACTGACAAATATAACCTTGAAGTTTCTTCCCCTGGTTTAGCTAGACCATTATTTACATTAGAACAATATTCTCGATTCATTGGAGAAGATATTGCGTTACATTTGCGGATTCCTGTTGCAGATCGTCGTAAATGGCAGGGTAAGCTAGATAAAATAGAAAATGATATGTTGACTATGACTGTAGATGGACAACAACAAGTATTTATTTTTAACAATATTCAAAAAGCGAATATTGTTCCCAAATTCTAATTTTACAGATAAAGAGAAATAGAACAATGAGTAAAGAGATTTTATTAGCAGCAGAAGCTGTATCAAATGAAAAATTATTACCTCGTGAAAAAATTTTTGAAGCGTTGGAAAGTGCGATTGCTCTTTCAACTAAAAAGAAGCATGAGCAAGACATTGATGTTCGTGTTGTAATTGATACCAAAACTGGTGAGTTTGACACATTTCGTCGTTGGTTGGTTGTAGAGGATGTGAACTATCCAACTAAGGAAATTACTTTAGAAGCTGCACGTTTTGAAAATCCCGATATTCAATTAGGTGACTATATAGAAGATCAAATTGAATCAGTGGCTTTTGATCGCATTACTATGCAGACAGCTCGCCAAGTAATTAGTACTAAGATACGCGAGGCTGAACGAAATAAAGTTGTTGAACAATTTCGTAGTCAAGAAGGAAAAATTGTTACAGGCACAGTGAAAAAGGTAAACCGTGACAATGTGATTTTGGACTTAGGACAACAGGCAGAAGCTGTTATTTTACGAGAAGATATGTTGCCACGTGAGAATTTCCGTCCTGGCGATAGAGTACGAGGGGTGCTATATAAAGTATCACCAGAGAATAAAGGGGCTCAATTATTTGTAACTCGCTCCAAACCTGAGATGATCATCGAGTTATTCCGTATTGAAGTACCTGAGATTGGTGAAGAACTAATCGAAATAAAAGGAGCTGCTCGTGATCCTGGTTCTCGTGCGAAAATTGCAGTGAAAAGTAATGATAAACGTATTGATCCTGTTGGTGCTTGTGTTGGTATGCGTGGTACTCGAGTTCAAGCTATTACTAATGAATTGGGCGGTGAAAAAGTAGATATCGTATTATGGGATGATAACCCAGCACAATTTGTTATTAATGCAATGGCTCCAGCTGAAGTAAGTTCTATAGTAGTTGATGAAGATAATCATTCAATGGATATTGCCGTAGAAGAAAATAATTTGCCACAGGCTATAGGTCGTAATGGTCAAAACGTGAGATTAGCAACGCAGTTGATTGGTTGGGAATTGAATGTCATGACTACAGCGGAATTGAATGAAAAACACCAAGCGGAAGATACTAAAGTAGTAAAATTATTTATGGAAAATCTAAATCTTGATGAAGAATTTGCACATATTCTAGTAGAAGAGGGCTTTTCTAGTTTAGAAGAACTTGCTTACGTACCAGTGAGTGAGTTAACCGCTATTGATGGTTTAGAAGATGAAGATTTAGTAGAAGACTTGCAAACTAGAGCAAAAAATATTTTAACTGCTACCGCACTTGCGGAAGAAACTGCCTTACAGAAGGCAAATATTGAAGATAGACTCCTGAATTTGAAGGGAATGAATCGACATATTGCATTTAAATTGCTAGAAAAAGAGATTTTCACTTTAGAATCATTAGCTGAGCAAGGTGTTGATGATCTAGTTGATATAGAAGAATTAAGTGCAGAAAACGCAGCAGATTTAATTATGGCCGCTCGAAATATTTGCTGGTTCAATGAAGAATAAGGAGAATTAAGCAATGACAGACGAGATGAAACAATTGAATACCCCTAAAAAATTGAGTTTACAGCGAAGAACTAAATCTACTGTAAGTGGGACGACTACAGCGGGTAAAGCAAAATCTGTGCAAGTGGAAGTGCGTAAGAAACGTACGGTTACAACTAATGCAATGAAAAAAGCAGAAGAGACTAACTTGAAATCTAAACCAATATTAGAACAGAAAGAAGACCAAAAATCACAACAATCTGAAGTTAAAACAGAAATAGTGAAAAATGATTTTGTTGAACAAAAGAAAAACAATGAAATTAAAGTAGAACAACAAAAAGTTTCTATATCTGATAAGAAATCAGAAGTAGCTGCGGTAAAAAGTTCGAAAGATAAAATTAAAGAGAAAGATAAAGAAAAGGCAAAACGAAAATCAGAAGAAGCAGAGTTACGCCGTCGAGCTGATGAGATGGCTAGACAAAAAGCAGAAGAGCAAGCTCGGAAAGCAGCAGAAGAAGCAAAACGTTATGCTGATACTGAACATCATTCTCATGACGAAAATAATGATGATTATTCAGATTATCGTTTAACTTCAAGTTATGCTATAGAAGCAGAAGATGAAGAAGAACGCCGCAATGAAAACCGTAGAAGAAATAAAGCAAAAGTAGCTAAAGGTAATAAGAAGAACGCTCGAGAAGAAGAAAATACTAAGACAGAACGTGAATCTCAACGCCGTAATCAAAAAGATCAGCGTGTAGCCAAAGGTAAACAGAGCAAAAAGAATAGTGCTTTACAACAAGGTTTTACGAAACCAGTTGCTCCAGTCAATCGTGATGTTGTGATTGGTGAAACTATTACTGTAGCAGAACTTGCTAATAAAATGGCGGTTAAAGCGACAGAAATCATTAAAACCATGATGAAAATGGGCGAGATGGTGACAATTAACCAAGTTATTGACCAAGAAACGGCTCAACTTGTAGCTGAAGAAATGGGACATAAAGTGATTCTTCGTAAAGAAAATGAGTTGGAAGAGTCAGTATTAGGTGACCGTGATGTAAATGCAGAAAAAGTTACTAGAGCTCCTGTTGTGACTATTATGGGGCATGTTGACCATGGTAAAACGTCTTTGCTTGATTATATTCGTAAAGCGAAAGTAGCGGCTGGAGAAGCTGGCGGTATTACTCAGCACATTGGTGCTTATCATGTTGAAACTAACGACGGTAAGATGATTACGTTTTTAGATACGCCAGGACATGCTGCTTTTACTTCAATGCGTGCTAGGGGTGCAAAAGCAACGGATATCGTTGTGCTTGTTGTTGCGGCTGACGATGGTGTGATGCCACAAACTGTTGAGGCGATTCAACATGCAAAAGCAGCAAATGTGCCTGTTGTCGTGGCAGTGAATAAAATTGACAAACCTGAAGCTAACCCTGAACGAGTAGAGCAAGAATTACTACAATACGAAGTAGTCGCAGAAAAATTTGGTGGAGACACTCAATTTGTTTATGTGTCAGCAAAAAAAGGGACTGGTGTTGATGATTTGCTTGATGCGATTTTATTGCAATCAGAAGTACTTGAATTATCCTCAGTAAAAGAGGGCATGGCAAGTGGTGTAGTAATTGAATCCTACCTAGACAAAGGGCGAGGTCCTGTGGCGACTATTTTAGTGCAATCGGGTACATTAAATCGAGGCGATATTGTATTATGTGGCTTTGAATATGGACGTGTACGTGCGATGCGAGATGAGAATGGTAAAGAAGTTGTATCAGCGGGACCATCTATCCCAGTAGAGGTACTAGGATTGTCAGGTGTACCATCAGCAGGGGATGAAGCTACAGTAGTCCGTGATGAGAAAAAAGCACGTGAAGTAGCCTTATATCGTCAAGGAAAATTCCGTGATGTAAAATTAGCTCGTCAACAAAAAGCTAAACTAGAAAATATGTTTAGTAATATGTCAGAAGGTGATGTTGCTGAATTGAATGTTATTGTTAAGGCTGATGTGCAAGGTTCAGTTGAAGCTATTGTTCAATCCTTGTTAGAGCTTTCTACTGATGAAGTAAAAGTGAATGTTGTTGGTTCAGGAGTTGGCGGTATTACTGAAACTGATGCAACATTAGCAACAGCATCAAATGCGATTTTGCTTGGTTTCAATGTTCGTGCTGATGCTTCTGCTCGTCGTGTAATTGAGAATGAAAATATTGACTTGCGTTATTATTCGATCATTTATGAATTGCTAAATGAAATTAAGGCGGCAATGAGTGGTATGCTGCAACCTGAATTTAAGCAACAGATTATTGGATTAGCTGAAGTACGTGATGTATTCCGTCATCCTAAATTTGGTGCAATTGCAGGTTGTATGGTAACAGAAGGGGTCGTTAAACGTAGTAATCCAATTCGAGTATTACGTGATAATGTGGTTATCTTCGAAGGTGAACTTGAATCTCTTCGTCGCTTTAAAGATGACGTTTCAGAAGTGCGTAATGGTATGGAATGCGGTATTGGTGTGAAAAACTACAACGATGTTAAAATTGGTGACCAAATTGAAGTCTTTGAAGTAGTTGAAGTGAAACGAACAATCTAAGATAAAATATAGGTAATCTTCCAAGTGCGGTTAAAAAATAAATTTTTTACCGCACTTTTTTATTTGCTTATAAATAATGATTTAAAAATTCAGCTATGCCATCATTATCATTAGACTTTGTACTAAATTTAGTTTTTGCTTTCACTTCAAGTTCAGCATTCCCCATTGCTACGCCCATCCCTACCGCACTTAACATGCTAATATCATTTTGATTATCACCGAAGGCTATTACATTCTGAGGATCAATATTCCAGTTCTTAAGCAGTTCAAGTAAGCGAGAACCTTTTGAATTATCCTGTCTAGCAACATCTACACGATCTACCCATGACCATTCACAACTAAAATCAGAGATAGGAAGTTGATCAATGGCTTTTTGCATATAATCTTTATTCGGATGACTTATCACAAATTTCCAAATGACTTCTTGTTCATCTTTTAATAATTGACGAAAGTCAGAACATTGCCGTAAATTTGGTTTGACTTCGTCTGGACAACCTGCTACCCATGTACTGAAATTTTTCATATGATCATTTAAACGGATATAGTTCATTGCGTAACGAGAATACATCAATAAATCTAGTTGATACTCTTCTGCAAGGCATATTACTTGCTCCGCTTGTTCAACGGATAGTGGATTTCCAATAGGCATTGTATTAGTTTTAGTATCATAAAGATAAGTACCATTACAAGCTACGATAGGCGTATCTAAATCTAATTCGTGATGATAGGGGTATGTAGCAGTATGGTGTCGACCTGTAACTAAAACTACTTTAATACCTTGATCTATTGCTTTTTTAATTACTTTTTTACTTGAGGTCAATATTTGTCCTCTACTATTTAATAATGTACCATCTAAATCGAAGGCAATAAGCTGAATATTCATGTTGCTTTCCTTAAAAGTGCGGTGTAATTTTACGAAAATTTGTAAATTACAATAAATAAAAACTACTAAATTTTTTCTCTATTGAGTTTTTACTGATTATTTTTTGTTAAAAATCTTAGAGAAATTTTTTAAAATGCCAGAAGAACCTTCAGAGTAATCTTTTGGTTGATTACATTCCGTTGGATCAATTGATTGGTTCTCTTGATTTTTAATCAAATTATGATCAAACAAATTGCTTTTTGTTTCAGGTAATAACTTCACAGAAGAGTCGGAGAGATGATGATAAAGTTTCTGATAATCTTGAGCTATATTTTTAAGAAGTTCTGCACTTTCAGAAAAATGTTTTTCTAATTGGTGATTTTGCTCTTCCAACTTAGTTTTCATTTGTTTCAACTCCGTTTCAGTTTTTAATTGTTTTTTTACTGTTCTACTAAAACGAAATAAAACATAACCGATAATTACCCCTAAGATTAAACTAATTGCACTAGCGATAATGAGTATTTGCCATATTTGTGTTGTCAAATTTTCCATAACAGTTTCTCTTTTACAAATTAAAAATTTCGTTGATCATACCCAAAAATAGGGAATTTTTCTTAGATTTAGATCACAAAGTTGGAATCTTTTTATAAATTTTTATTTTTACGTCCAGTTTTCTCTTTTTGCCTTCTGTAGTTTTTTGTAGGCAGTTAGAAGTCTCTGATGTGCTTTGAACTTATTTAAATATTCATCGTCTGCTTGCAAATTGTAGAATGGATTAGAACCGTTGATAGCACTCCATACGCGATCTACAACGTTTTTACTATACATCTTGTCAAAAATATTGCGATATTGTACAGGATCACGGTTTTTGTCTAAAAATAGTTCTAAGCTATTGATTAAACAGCGATAATAGTTTGTGCGATCTGTAGTAAAAATAGATGAGTTCATATTAAGAGTCCAGTTTGCCCAATCAAGAGCCTCTTCCAATTCACCAAGAGCAAGATGAAGCATTGATTTTAGCTCACCAATGCGTAAAGTTGCCCAGCCCGATTGCGTGGGAGCAACAACACCAATAAATTCGCGAACGCGAATAGCATCATCAATACTTTGTTTGTCTAGTTCAATCAATAATTCTTGATAAATCTCTTTTGAGTGGTGAAAGTGCGGTAAATCTAAAAGAATTTCTCGCCAATCCATTCCTATATTATTATTAGCATAAATTAAATCATCTTGTGGATAAATGTCTGACATACCAGGTACGATAATTCGACAAGCATATACATCTAGGTGATTATAATCCATAATGTATACCTCTCTCTGTTCATCGTTAAAAATTTTAAGAAGATTATAGTATTCCTGTTCTGTTGTACCTGAAAAATCCCAGTCAACAAAATTAAAATCTGGTTCTTGTTTAAACAGATCCCAGGAAATTAAACCACTAGAATCAATAAAATGAGTTTCTAAGTTAGCATGTTCTGCTACATCATCATTATTAAAAGAAGGAGGATAAAAAACATCTAAATCTTTTAGACTACGCCCTTGCAACAATTCAGTTACAGAGCGTTCTAAGGCAACATTAAAATTAGGATGAGCACCAAAGGAGGCAAAACAAGAGCCATTATTTGGATTTAGTAAGATGACGCAAATTACGGGATATTTGCCACCTAAAGAAGCATCATAAGCCAAGATTGGAAAACCTTCTTTCTCTAGTTGCTCGATAGCAGTTTGTATATTTGGATAGCGATCCATTACTTGTTGCGGAATTTGTGGAAGGCTAATGGCTTCAGCAATAATTTTATTTTTTACAAAGCGTTCGAATATTTCAGATAGACCTTGTACACGAGCCTCATGTTTAGTATTACCTGCAGACATGCCGTTGGATACATATAAATTAGCAATAATACTTTGTGGAATATAAACAGTAGACTGATCGGACTGACGTGTATAAGGCATCGCCACAATTCCACGATCGTAATTACTAGATTGTAGATCTATTAATAAATCAGGTGTTAATTCACCTTTAGGATCATAATATTTTAACAATTCATCATTAAGTAATCCTTCAGGCAATTCACTTTCATCTTTAATAGGAAACCATTTTTCTGATGGATAATGAACAAAATCATCATTAGCAATTTCTTGCCCAAGATAAAAATCAGCAAAAAAATAGTTAGTAGAAAGGCGTTCAAAATATTCTCCTAAGGCAGATGCAAGAGCTGCTTTTTTACTAGCTCCTTTACCATTAGAAAAACACTGAGGACAATCCTTATCATGAATATGTACGGACCACACGTTTGGTACTGGGTTTAACCAAGAAACTTCTTCGATATTAAAGCCAAGTGCGGTGAGTTTTTGCTGAAATTTCGCGATACTATCTTCTAACGCTGCATCTTTTCCGAGAATAAAAGTTTGTTCTGTCATAATAAATATAAATTCCAATTAGTTATAGAATGAGATTATATCAAATATGGCTATTCAAAATAGTTAAATATTTTTATCAGAATGAATTTGCATCAATTTTCACTTGATGTGTAAAATTTTTCAGACGTTATATTGTTTTATTAGCTGTAAGAAGACCTCTATATTTTGCAGATTAAATCTGAAAAAGCATTTTTTATTAAATTATAAGTGAATAATACATCTTTGTTTGTAAAAAACTCGGTAAAACAAGCTAATTGGTTTATAATGACCCATTTTTATGGAGAAATGTTTATGGATTATCCAATTTGCCCTAAATGTAATAGTGAAAATGTTTATCACGACTCAATTCAATTTGTTTGTCCAGACTGTACTCATGAGTGGACAGGAAATGAAACTATTGAAATTGATGAGGAACAATTAGTTGTTAAAGATGCTAATGGTAATTTGTTAGTTGATGGTGATGATGTTATTTTAGTCAAAGATCTAAAATTGAAAGGCTCTTCAAGTGTGCTGAAAAAAGGTACAAAATACAAGAGTATTCGCTTAGTTGAAGGCGATCATAATGTTGATTGTGGCAAGATTTTGCTGAAATCAGAATTTTTGAAAAAAGCGTAGTTTAGCTTAGTACTATAATTTTAAAAGGACAGTTTTTGGTTAATTGTAGCCAAAAACTGATGGCTTGATTTAATCATGTTTTCTAACTTAATTTTGATTAATTGCCTTTAGAATTGAGAGGAATTTATCCTTTTAATAACCGTAATGAAAATTTGATTTTAGGTTTATTCAATGTGTTGAAATAGATTCAATAGAAAACAGCAAAACAAGATATAGTCACTAGAAACAACATAAAAATTGTTGTAATGCTTTCAAATATAAAAAGATAATAGTTAATTTTAAATCACAGAGGATAATATGTTGAATATTGCTATTGCAGCTGAATTTGAGTTAGCAGAAAAAATTGCAGCATCTTTGGAAAATAGTAGTTTACCCGTAAAAAATTTAGTAGTTGTGGAAATCGAACCTTTTTCTGAAGAACAAGGTATTCGTTTTAAAAATAAAGGAGTTGCACAAATCTCACCACAAGATATGAATTGGTCAGACTACCATTATTTTTTCTTTGCAGGCAACGTAGACGATGTTCCATGTTTAGTCACAGCAACACAAGCAGGTTGTATGGGAATTGATATAAAAGGTGTATGTGCTAATTTATCAGAGATTCCCCTAGTTATACCAACAATTAATGAAACTGCTTTATGTGAGTTACGACAACGCAATATTGTTTCATTACCCAATCCACAAATTACACAATGTTGTTTAGCTATATCTCCTTTATTAGCGGAAATAGAAGTAACGCAACTTATGGTTACATCACTATTACCAGCAGCTTATCAAAGTGTAGAGTCTGTAGGACGTTTAGCTAGTCAGACTGCTCAATTATTAAATGGTATTCCTTTAAATGAAGAAGAACAACGTTTAGCATTTGATGTATTTCCACAACAAGAAAATTACGTAATGCAATTTTCTAGGATTTTTCCAGAGATACAAAATGTGACTTTTCATTCTATCCAAGTTCCCGTATTTTATGGAATGGGGCAAAAAATAACCGCACTTTGCTTGAACGACATAAATGTTGATAATCTGACTACGTGCTGGCAACAAAATGGAATTATTGAGTATCATCAACGAGTTATTACGCCAGTAACTAATGGTGAACGTGAAACTAATGAAAAAATAACTAAGTTACATATTAGCTCAGTGGAAAATTTAGATAATGGTGTTAGTTTTTGGGCTGTTGCAGATGAACAACGTTTTACTCAAGCGAGTATGGCTGTTAAATTAGCAGAAGCTATTTATCATCAAGACTATCAACATGACCAATAAAGATATTATAAAAAAGGTGGATTATGAACTCGACTATTAAACATCAATTAGAGCATCGTACGATCCGTTTTTTTGAACAAAAACCTGTTCCAGAGGAGATGATTGAGCTTTTTATTCAAGTAATTCAGCGTACTGCAACTTCAAATGGTTTACAATTTTCTTCTTTTATTCGTATTACAGATCATAATTTGAAACAAAAAATCGCAGAAATTGCTAAACAAAGTTACATAGCAGATGTACCTGAATTATTCATTTTTTTAGCAGATGGTTACCGCAACACACAAATTTTGAAAGAGTCAGGGGATAATCGTAAGTTTAATTCCATGGATGTATTGTTACAAGGGATCACTGATGCTAGTCTTTCTGCACAAAATCTTACTAATGCGGTGGAATCTGTTGGTATGGGAGCTGTTTTTTTAGGGGCAATTTTAAATGATGCACAGGCTTTGGTAGATTTACTAGCTTTACCAAAATTAACTATGCCAGTGCTAGGCGTTGCTTTTGGTTACATTAATGATGATCCCCAATTAAAACCTCGCATGCCAATGAAATATCGTTTTTACGAAAATACGTACCGCACTTTTGATGATTATCACCAAGAGTTAGCTGATTATGATCAAGTGATGAAAACTTATTACGACACTCGGAATCGTAATCAATGTTTAGCTGCTTTTACTGATCAAGTAGTACTTAAAGCAACCCCTGTGGCTGGGCGAGAAAATATCGCTAGTGTTATGAAAAAACAAGGGTTTTTATTAGATTAAGATATAACATGATGATATGTTTCGTGGCTCTTAAAAAGACCCAGTAATGCGAATGTTGCTCGTTCGCAAGTTTAGCTTATTCATCTTTGTTAATTTACACACTTAGAATTATTTTTTATAGATAATTTGAATAAGTTAGAGATTTGCAAATTAGATCAGGGCTGCTTTACATTAGCGGATTCTGTGGAGATAAAATGTTAGAAGATGAAGATTTGAATTTATTTAGACAGGAAGTGGAAGGGATTAAACCTTTGGCACAAGATGTTTTTGCTATATCGTCACGTCAAAAGCGATGTAGTCAGCAAAATATACAACGTCGAGAGGCTCGTGAAAAGGAAGATACTTTGTTTTTCTTTTCTGATGAGTATGAACCTCTATTAAATGAAGAAGGTGCGGTTAAATATCTGCGAGAAAATGAAGATAGCTACATATTAAAACAATTGCGACGAGGTGACTTCCCGCCTGACTTATTTTTAGATCTTCATGGCTTAACAAAGCAAGAAGCAAAAATGGAATTAGCAGCTTTGATCCATGTTTGTCAAAAAGAACGATTATTTTGTGCTAGTATTATGACAGGACATGGTTCTTATACGTTAAAGCGACAAATTCCTCGATGGCTAGTGCAGCATCCTCAAGTAATAGCTTTGCATCAAGCACCCAAGCAATGGGGTGGTGATGCAGCAATTCTAGTGTTATTTGATCAATGATTGCAGTTATTCAGTATCTTTAGTCGAGAGAATTTTTTTCTGATGTAAGATTTGGTATAACGGAAATAAGATTTGGCTGATCATATTGAGTTGTTGAATTGGAACGCTAAATTCAGTTCGATTTAGTTGATGATTTTGTTCATCATTAAAGGATTTTAATGATTCATTAATGTTTTGTTGTAATTTTTCAAATATTTCAATACGTAGAGATTCAATATGATCTAGCGTATAAATTACTTTTTTTGCAATTGGGTAAAATTCAGCAAGAAAATGAATACTTTGCTCCGTTTGTTTAATAGGTTTACGATACGCTCCTAATGCAGAAATATAACTAAGTAATGCATAATTCATTTTTAGCAATTCAAAGCTATCATTTAAATAAGTGCGGTATTTTTTCGGTTCATTATTCATGTCAGAAAATAAAGTACTTAAAGCAGCGGCTGCATCATGTGCTTTGCGACGAGCTATTCGATATTGTAAATTATCACATTTACCAAATTGCAGTTGAGCAATTACATATAATAAGTATTTTGTATTACTACTTATTGCGTGACGAATAACTTTATCTAATTGCGAATACTTCCAGTCAGGCCAAAGATAGGAAACAGCTAGCCACGCAATAAATGCACCAACTAGAGTGTCTATAATTCGAGAGTACGCGGCTGTTTCGATTTCGACTCCCATAATATTAAAGCTAACTAAGACTTGTAACGTAATGAAAAAAGTGGAAAAACTGTAGTTGTTACTACGGAAAAAGAAAAATAATGTACTAGTTGCCACAACTACACCTAACTGTAGTGGTAAAGTTGGATTCATATAAGGAAATAACAACCCAACTATAACGCCAAGAATCGTACCAATAATCCGCTGTTTCAACCGCACTTTTGTTGCTGAATAGTTTGGTTGACAAACAAAGATTGCAGTTAATAATATCCAATAACCATGCTCTAATTCAAATATTTCCACAATACCACAACAAAGTGCAACTACTATAGATAAACGAACAGCATGGCGGAATAGCTGTGAATCAAAATTTAAATTACTACGCACTTTTAGCCAAAGATTATTTAACCCAGTCACACTTTCTTCATAAATTTTAGAATGATCGGTTTTTTGATCTTGCATAAATTGATTTTGTGATAAATGACGTAATTGTCGATCAATACTTTGGAGATTAGTGATTAGTGTCTCGACGATAGTCAATTGATGAGCAGGAACTTGATGAGTTTGACTGTAGTGTTCAAAAGATTGTGCTATTCCTTCAACTGCACGTTCTAATCTTGAATTATAAACGTAGGTTTTATTTTGTTGTAAGCAAAGTGCAATATCTCTACAAGCCTGGGCTTGCAGTTCAATTAATCGTTGAATACGAAAGATTAAATCCGTGTTTTTTAAGTTTTGTGTAAGTACTTCATAGTTAACATGGCTTGAGTTAGCTCGTTCGTGAATATCTTGTGCAATAAAATAATATTGAATAATTTGTGTAGTACGAATATGCCGATGTTGAGCTTTAATACGATAAAAAAGTGCAGTGCGACACAAATTAAAAGCCTGTACTAATTTCATATTTTTCATTGCTGAATTAATTTGTTTATTCTCTAGTTGTTCTATATCATCGGGATCAAAAAAAAGTGCTTTGCTTTCTAGGTAATCTGCTAATGCTGAAAAGGCTTTTGCCATATTATCTTGTACGGGACGATAAGGAAAAATAATATGTACGATCACCGTTATAATACTGTAAAGTAAAGTTCCACATAAAATAAGAATTGAATTTAAATACCATGGGTGATCTGGTTGATAAGTTAGAGTAGTATAAAGGGCAATGACTAATGTACCGAAAGCAATAGTGCTATAACGTAATCCTAATGTTCCTAGTAAAGTAAAAACAAAAGTAAGTGCGGTCATTAATAAAGGAAATTTAAAGGGATCACCAAAAGTAAGTTGTACGCTGATAGATGAGATAGAAAAGGCGATTAATGTATAAAAAATATTTTTTAATCGCCCAGTAATTCGATTATCAAGATCAACTAATCCTCCAGCAATGATCCCTAAAACAGCGACTACGCCTAGTATTAATGGCATTTTTTGTTGTGGTATATGAATATACCAAGTTAGTAGTGCTACAATATTCACTGAAATAAAAATAGGAATAGCAGCAATAATTTTTGCATTGTGAAAATGTTTAATTAATAGCATAGTCGTATTTCTAGTTAGCTGTTTAGCTATTTTTTAAATTATTAAATTGTTTTTGAGCAGCTTCTTTCCGTATTTGTTTTGCTAAGTCAGAAGGCACAACACGCTGTCCTACAGGAAAAAGTGCTATACCAGCAAGTTTAAATTGAGCAATTCCCACTGGAATACCAATGATAGTAATACATTGTGCTATACCAGAAGTAATATGCAATAAACACAACCACCAACCGAACAAAATAAACCAAATAATGTTGAGGATAGAACCTAAAGAGTTCATTACTTGATCAGTTGGTTCAAGATATTTAACATGTACAATATCGTTACCAAAAGGTACTAAAGACATTTTTGTTATTTCCCAGCAACTACGAGTATAAGGTAGAGTGATAATAAGTACAGCACTCGCTATAGTGGAAAAAAGCCAGCCTAGAGTTACAGCAAAGCCACCTAGTACAAAATTTAAAATATTTAGAATTAATGACATAAAAACCTCTATTAGTTTAAGTTAAGCGTTCTTTCAAGTAGCCTGCGTAATCAGGGATACGAATATTGACAGTTTGATCAAATAGACTAGAACTTATTAGAAAATTAGCACTGGCTTCGTTCATTGCAATGGGGATATTCCATACGGTAGCGATTCTCATCAATGCTTTAACATCAGGATCATGAGGAACTGCATTCATCGGATCCCAAAAGAAAATTAGCATATCAATTTGTTTTTCTGCAATGAGTCCACCAAGTTGCTGATCGCCTCCCATTGGTCCGCTAAGAAGTGCGGTTATTTTCAAAGCAGTTTCTTTTGAGATCATTTCACCTGTCGTACCCGTAGCATAGAGATAGTGAGAAGCTAATAAAGTGCGGTTAGTTTTACACCAATTTATTAGATCTTGTTTACAATGATCATGGGCGACAAGAGCAATATTTTTAACAGCGGAAATTTGCCTTGTTGTATTTTTCATGGTTTTTCCTTACTACAAAGTGATAAACTAAATTCACTTCTTGATGTTAAATTAAATATAAATGAAAAAAACTATTTTTGTTTTTTCGCCCAGTCAAGAAAACGAGATTGTGTATTTTTATCAGCTTGCAAAAACCAAAATTGTAGTTGTTGTTCTGCAACATTATCACCTTGCAATGTTACTTTATTTTTTTGTAGCTTAGTAAAGCCTGTGGCTGGTAGAACGCTTGAACTTGCAAAACTTGGTACGGAAGCAATTGAATTAGAGGCATTATACTCAGAAAGAGATTCTAAAATGTTAGCATTCGGCAAAAATCCTTCTTGTTTTAGCATATCTTGCTTAATGTCAATTTTGTTACCTGAAACAGTTGTTGCCGTAATGTTTGGTGATTTAGAAAAAATATCAACATCACGTTGTGTTTCAAGTTTAGGAGTAGACAGCACTAAATCCTCATTAACTCCTTGGAAAGTAACTATGATAGGAGCTGATTCAAATAATGTTCGATCTGATGAAGATTTCACAACTTCACTAACTCGTAAAACGACTTGATGAATTTTATTCTCATCAGCATTAAAAGCATTTGTATTTTTTAAGAAAGATTTATTTGCTTTTTGTCCATCGATTACTAGAAAATCAATGTTTGATGAACTACTGACTAATCCTGCAACACTAATCGTACTGTAAAATAACGTAACAGTAGTCAATGCAATAGAAGATAATTTCATATATGCTCCTGTTTTTATGAAAAAAATAATGTCATGTTTTAGTACTCTATGAATACATCTCCTGATCCTATTCTAATTTGACTAAAATGAAAATAAAAAAATACTTTTTTAATAAAAAACGAGGTTTTTAATTTGAATCTTAGTGTAATAGAACTCTAATTTTCATATGATTATTAATTTGATACACTCGAAAGACCTTAAGCACGGTAGCTAGTCAAAATAATATCTAAAACCATAGCTAGACTCCAATCAAATTGGATTCTTGTTATTTTCGTGAGCTAGTTCACAAAAATAGATTTTACTTTACATATAACCTTGACTGTTTATTCTAAACTATTATGATTAATTCAATTCATTTTAATTTATGTTGTGATTGATTCACTTCATTTTTATGGAATGATACCCTGTTCGGGAATGCTGTATTGATCTCAATAGGTATGTGTAAAGTAGACTTTTTAAGGAGCATGTATGATAAATCATATTGAAAATGAATCCCGCCGTAATTTTATGAAAGTATTAGCGGGTGTTGGTGCAGGGATCGCATTTAGCAGTACATTGGGTAGCTTTGTTTCTAAAGCTGTAGCTGCACCGACAGTAGGTAGTAGTATTGAAGCGGGAATAGCTTATCCTTTATCAACAGGTTTTGATCCTTCAACTTCTAGTGGGGCATCTTCTTTTGCTGCAAACATGCATTTTTTTGAGGGATTAGTAGATTTACATCCAGCTACTCGTGAACCTTATTTGGCTTTAGCTGCAAAAGAACCTGAGCAAATTGATGATATAACATGGCACGTTACGTTGCGTGAAGGTGCAACTTTTCACGATGGTAAACCTGTTACTACAGAAGATGTGGTATATTCTTATCAACGTGTTTTAGATCCAAAAAATGCATCGTTATTTGCACAATTCATTCCATTTATTGCTTCGGTTAAAGCTTTGGATGATAAAGTTGTAGAGTTTAAGTTGAAGTATCCATTTTCTATTTTTAAATTACGGTTAGGTATCGTAAAAATTGTACCTAAACATGTAGTTGAAGCAGTAGGACAAACTGTATTTGATGCGAATCCAGTAGGATCTGGACCATATAAATTTGTTTCAGCTGTGAAAGACGATCGTATTGTGTTTGCAGCACACAATGCCTATAACGGACCATATCCAGCTCGTGTAGAAAAAATGACATGGTTTTTATTGTCTGATGATGCTGCTCGTACAGCCGCACAAGAATCTGGACGTACTCAAGCAATGGAAAGTGTCCCTTATTTAGATTCATCTCGCTTAAAACGTAAAAATGCAGTGCAGTCAGTACAATCTTTTGGTTTATTATTTTTAATGTTTAATTGTAAAAAAGCTCCATTTAACAATCCAAAAGTACGTCAAGCATTGCACTATGGTCTAGATACACAAAAATTGATTGATATTGTATTTTTAGGCAATGCAAAAGCAGCTACCTCTTACACGCAAGACACACATCCTGATTATGTTAAGGCTTCAACTCAGTATGATTATAATCCAGAAAAAGCTGCTACGCTTCTAAAAGAAGCAGGTCTTAATAAATTGGAGTTTCAGTTGCTTTCTACAGATCATTCTTGGGTAAAAGAATGTGCTCCTTTAGTTTTAGAATCTTGGAATAAAATTCCTGGTGTAAAAGTAACTTTGCAACATTTACAATCAGGGGCATTATATGGTGGTTATGTAGATAAAGGAAATTATGAAGTTGTAATGGCACCAGGTGATCCATCTGTGTTTAGTAATGATTTAGATCTTTTACTGAGCTGGTGGTATCGTGGCGATGTTTGGCCGAAAAAACGTTTTGGTTGGTCAGATACACCAGAATATACAAAATTACAATTATTACTTGATCAAGCGATTAAAGCGAAACAACCAGCAGATGCTAAAGCAGCTTGGACTCAAGCAATTAACTTGATTGCTGAGCAAGTACCACTTTATCCTATCTTGCACCGTAAATTGCCAACAGCTTGGAATGATAAATCACTAGATGGATTCCAACCAATTCCAACCACTGGGCTTTCATTTATTGGAGTAGGCCGCAAATAATTAATTTTCTCACTTTCTGCTTATTGTTAATAAGCAGAAAGTGCAGTCGTTTATATGTGGTTGTGATGAATAGACCGCACCTTTATTGACAGCAGATTTATTCTACTGACTTGATTTATATAGTTGGAGAAAAAACAATGGAAATTGTCTTTCGCTTATTACTACGTCGATTCGCAGCATTACCAATAATGATGCTGGGGGTTAGTGCTTTAGTTTTTATTATCTTACAATTCACACCAGGTGATCCCGCTACTGTTGCATTAGGAGAAAGTGCGAGTGAGGCTGCAAAACAACTTTATCGAGAACAACATGGTTTGAATGATCCTGTAATTGTGCAATATTTTCGTTTTATCGGAGATTTAATTCACTTAGATTTTGGCATGACTACATCACCAGAGCAACCAATTACTTCTTTGATTGCAAAAGCTTTTCCATTGACTCTACAATTAACACTTATTGGTGTATTTCTTGCTGCAATAGTATCTTTTACTTTAGGTGTGATTGCGGCACTTTATCGTGATACTTGGATTGATCAAATCATTCGTTTGTTATCTGTAGCGGCAGTAGCCACTCCATCTTTTTGGCTTGGTATTTTATTAATTCAATATTTTGCACTAGAACTAGATTGGTTACCATCAGGTGGCTTTATTTCTTTTAGTGAAGATCCAGTGGGCTATTTTCATTCAATGATTTTGCCTTCATTAGCTTTGGCTGTACCTGTATGTGCTTCTCTGATTCGAGTTGTACGAACAACAATGGTAGAAGAAATGGACAAAGATTATGTACGAACAGCCATTGGTAATGGTGTGCCTTATGCAACTGTTATTCGCCATAATGTGTTACGAAATGCTCTGATTACTCCAGTTACCGTATTAGGATTAAGAATTGGTTATTTGCTTGGAGGTGCGGTAGTTATTGAGCAAATTTTTGACTTACCTGGTATGGGAAAATTGATTTTCAATGGTATTGTCAATCATGATTTGCATTTAGTGCAAGGTGTTGTACTAACCATCGCCTTTAGCTTTGTATTGGTCAATATTATCGTTGATGTATTGTACCTTGTGATCAATCCAAAAATTCGGAGTTTATAATGTTTCGTCAAGGATTAGCAGAAAGACTTGCTCAAAGTGGAGCAAGATTCAAAGCATTATCAATGGCTTCCAAAGTCGCTTTAATTTTTATTATATTGATCGCACTAATCGCTATTTTTGCACCTTGGGTCTCTCCTTACGATCCATTGCAAACTTTGCGACCAGTACAGGCACCTAGTCGCGACTATTGGTTTGGTACGGATCGCTTAGGGCGAGACATTTTCTCTCGCTTAGTTTTTGGAGCGAGAACATCGCTATTTATAGGGTTAGGTGCGGTTGGTTTTGCGATAATTTTGGGTAGTATACTTGGTGCAACTGCTGCTACAGCGAGTAAACTGGGTAATGAAGTTATTATGCGTCTGATGGATATTTTGATGGCATTTCCAGGGATAGCGTTGGCTGCGGTATTGTTGGCTACTTTTGGTAACACTGTTCCAGTAATTATTTTAACTATCGCTGTAGTGTATACCCCTCAATTGGCAAGGGTTGTGCGAGCTAATGTGGTTTCCCAGTGGGAAGAAGATTATATTAGAGCAGAACGAGTGATTGGTGGCAGTAGAAGTTATATTTTGTTAAAGCACGTAGTACGTAATACAGCAGCACCTGTTTTAGTTTTTGCTACAGTAATGGTAGCAGATGCAATTGTGTTAGAAGCATCTCTTTCTTTTTTAGGAGCAGGAGTACAACCACCGTACCCTTCTTGGGGAAATGTGTTATCTGAAGGTAGAAATTTAGTATTGAGTGGTTTTTGGTGGGCAACTACTTTTGCAGGATTAATGATTCTGTTAACAGTGTTATCGCTTAATATTTTGTCAGAAGGGTTGACTGATGCACTAGTAAATCCAAAACTTAAACGTAATCCAAAGAACAATAAAAGTGATGTATCAAAACCTCTTTCTACTGATGTACAAGAAGCTATGGCAGAAAGTTTAGCTCTTAAACGTTATTTATTAAAATTAAATCAAAAAGAATCTAAGCGTACAGATCGTATGCAACTTAATTCTACAATGAAGCCAATCTTGCAAGTAAAAGATTTATCTATTTGTTTTCCTAATCGTTATGGTGATATTCCATTAGTAGATAATATTAGTTTTACGGTTCATGAAGGTGAAACGATGGGGTTAGTAGGTGAATCTGGTTGTGGTAAATCAATTTCTGCGTTTTCTATTATGGGATTGTTGCCGAAAACAGCTAAGATTACAGGAGAAATTCTTTTTACAGATCGAGCAGGAAATCAACATAATTTGTTAAATACAGATAAATTAAATGATCTGCGGGGTCACGAAATTTCTATGATTTATCAAGATGCTTTAAGTGCATTAAATCCATCAATGCGAATTAAAGATCAAATGGCTCAATTGATTAGTCGAGGTGGTAAACAAAGTGCAGAGACGCTTTTACGGTGGGTTAAATTGGAACCTGAAAAAACATTAAATCGTTATCCACATGAACTATCTGGCGGGCAACGTCAACGAGTATTAATTGCCATGGCATTGGCTAGAGAGCCTAAGTTATTGATTGCTGATGAACCTACTACAGCACTTGATGTAACAGTACAAGCAGAAGTGATTAAATTACTTAATGAGCTACGAGATAAATTAGGTTTTGCTATGGTATTTGTTAGTCATGATTTAGCTTTAGTAGCACAAATCGCACACCATATTACAGTGATGTACGCAGGACAAGTAGTTGAAGCCGCTCCAACTAGTTCATTATTAATGAATCCGATGCATGAATATACTAGAGGATTACTGGGATCAGTACTTTCTACTGAATGTCGTGCGGAACGATTGTATCAAATTCCAGGTAGTGTCCCTTCGCCTTTTGATTTCGCTAAAGGTGATCGATTTGCTAGTCGTTCTCTGCGTCCTGATGCTAATCCAAATCAACATTTGAAATTAGTAAAAGCAGAAGATAACCCGAAACATTTATGGGCATCACATTTGGAGAGTTAAACTATGAGCATGAAGGTGTTAAAAACACAGCCAATTATTGAATTAAAAGACATTGTGGTGCAATTTCCTTCCCGTGATGGATCGTTATTCAATCCAAAGAAATTTACCGCTGTAGGTGGCGTTAGTTTAAATATTCGAGCAGGAGAAACTTTAGGTTTGGTGGGACAATCGGGGTGTGGTAAATCAACTCTTGCCAGTGTGATGATAGGGTTACAAAAACCAACCTCTGGTACAGTAAAATTTAATGGACTACAGATGAAATATGGTAGTGCAGAAGCTCGAAAACAGTTTGGACGACAAGTTTCGGTAATTTTTCAAGATCCTGCTACTGCACTCAACCCAAGAATGCGAGTGTTGGATATATTAAAAGATCCAATGGATATCCATAATGTACTACAATCTCATGAGCGTGAAAAACGAGTGTATGAACTTCTTTCTCGTGTAGGATTGCCTCGTTCAGCAGCTTTAGTTGAGCCGACACGCTTATCGGGAGGACAAAAACAGAGGGTTGCCATTGCTCGTGCATTGGCACTAAATCCAAAATTAATTGTGGCTGATGAACCTACTTCCGCTCTTGATGTCTCTGTGCGAGCTCAAGTATTGAATTTACTTGCTGATCTTAAAAAAGAACTAAATCTTGCTATGGTATTTATTTCTCATGATTTGCAAACTGTTCGTCAAGTATCAGATCGTATTGTAGTAATGAATGGTGGTTTAATTGTAGAACAGGGCGAAGCGATGGATATTTTTGATAACCCACAACAAAAATATACTAAAATTTTGCTTAATGCAGCACCGTCATTATTGTAGCAGTAACATGCTAGAGAATAGCTTATCAATATATTTTAAGATGTTAATTTTGAATTAATCTTTAACAAAAGATTCGTAACTTATGACAAATATTGAAATTTGCCAACAAATTGAAACAGAATTATTGATTGTTGGAGCTGGTATTGCGGGACTGTCTTGTTGTATTGAGGCAAAGGAGAAAGGGCTTAATCCGATTCTGATTAGTAAATCAATAGTAGGTGGGGCTAGCTTTTTTCCATTAAAAGCAACACTTGGTATTCAAATAACAGGTAATTCCGATGATAAAATTCTTTTTCAGCAAGAAATTGAACGCGTTGCTTGTGGTGTGAATAATCCTAAAATTGTTAAAGCTTATGTAGAAGAATCACCACAAGCTATTGAACTGCTAGGAAGAATTGGATTTAATCCTTGGTTACGGCAAGATAATCGCCCCGCTTGCTTTGCACACTATTCTCGTCCAATTTATTTAATTAATCAATGGCAACAGAGTGCTAAGCGAGCAAAACAGATTTTAGCCAATCATCAAACTCTAATTTATGATCAAGCTGTTTTGTTGCATATTGTTACTGAAGATAATCAAGTAAAAGGTGCTATTTTTGCTCAACAAAAGGGCGGTCAGATCCGTTATATATTTTGTCATACAGGAAACATTATTCTTGCTACAGGTGGTATTGCAGGTTTGTATCAGGATAATCTTTATCCTGCGGATATAATTGGTTCAACCCACTATGTTGCTTATCAAGCAGGAGTGAAATTAATCAATCTTGAATTTATTCAATTCATTCCTGCTTTTATTAAGCCTAAGTATAAAGTGTTGTTTGGTGAACATACTTTAAAATACTTGGTAAAAGTTACTGATAGTAAAGGTAGGGATTTATTTGCTCATTTGTCACCAAAACAATTTCAGCAAATGGTGTTGCAACGTAGTAGCTATGCTCCTTTTAGTATAGATTTTCAAAGTGTTGAATTTGATCTCGTGATAATGAAACATTTAGTTGAAAATCCTACAGAAAAAGGGGTGTATTTACATTATTCTCCTGAACTTTATCAGGATCAAACCGAGTTTTATCAAGTTTATTTAACATGGTTAAAAAAAGAAATGGATATTCATTTATTGCAAGATGAAGTAGTAATCCGACCTTTTGCACATAGTTGTAATGGTGGTATTGAAATTAATGAATATGCCGAAACGGCAGTACAAGGACTGTTTGCGGTAGGAGAGATTTCAGCGTGTATTGAAGGGGCAAATCGCTTAGGAGGAAATTCTGTAGGTGGTTGTTTAGTATTCGCTAAAAGAGCGATACAAAAGATTGTGGAAAGTACACCGCACTTGTTTACAAAAAGTAAAACACATTATCTATTAAAAGGAATGCAATATTTACAACATTTAGCCAATCAAGAGAAAAAATCTGATCTCTCATCAAGTGAGATATTGCGGCAAGTAAAAGTACTAATGAATCAATTTGCCAATGTGTATAGAACTGAAAAAAATTTGCAATTTTTAATTACTAAATTACAGCAGTTAGAAAAAGATTGTTCTATTGATCTTACCAAAATGCATAGCATCGAAATTTATCATGCTATTAAAACGGCACAATTAATAGTACATGCAATGATTAATCGTAAACAATCTTTAGGTTCACATCAAATCAGTTTAGGAGAATAATTTATGCCAGTATCGCGTACGGAATATATTGAACAACAAGGCTTCTTAACAGATATTCAGATGTTTGAACGTTATCAAACAAAAGAAAAACAGTTTAAACAATTAGCAGATATTACATTAATAGGGCATTCATTATTTGATATGTGGTCAGATTGTGAAATTTATCCACCTAATTTAAAGGGTAAATCTATTGCTAATCTAGGTATATCAGGTATCAGTAGCTTTCAATATTTAGATATTTTGATCCGTCCTCAATATATTGAACACTTAGGAAAAACGGTTTTTGTTTTCTTAGGGGTCAATGATATTTTGAAAGAAATAGAATATTCTCCAAAGAAAGTAAGTGAATGGTTAACGGAAATATTTGATAGTTTGGTGGGAATATCACCAGAATCCCAGTATTTTTTATTGGAATTAACACCAGTATTGAATTGTGAAAAAGTTAAAAATACACAAATTCGGGAGCTTAATAGTTATTTGAAATCTCACTGTCCAAAAAGAGTAAATTTTATTGAAACTTACCGCACTTTTGCAGATGAGCAGCATAATTTACGTAGGGAACTTACTACAGACGGAGTGCATTTTACTGCTAAAGGCTATGAATTGCTACGATCTTTATTATTACCATACATACCAGATTGATCATTTATTACACAAAAAAAATCCGTGAATAACTTTCGTGTTATTCACGGATTTGAAGAGCATCTTTTAACGTTCAATTTCGCCACAGAAGCGATATCCTTCACCATGAATTGTTGCGATAATTTCAGGTGTTGATGGATGATTTTCAAAGTGCTTACGAATACGGCGAATAGTAACATCAACAGTTCTATCTTGCGGTTTAAGATCTCGCCCTGTCATTTTTCTAAGCAATTCTTCACGAGTTTGAATTTTACCTGGATTCTCGCAAAAATGTAACATTGCACGAAACTCACTGCGTGGTAATTTAAATTCTTCCCCCTCTGGATTAGATAGAGTATGACTATTTAAATCTAATACCCAACCATTAAAGCGATATTGTTCAATCTCTTGTTGAGGTTGTTTGTGTTGTTCTAACATTGTACGTTGTAACAGATTTCTTGCTCTGATAGTTAACTCACGTGGGTTAAATGGCTTAGTAATATAATCATCTGCACCAATTTCCAAACCTAAAATTTTATCGACTTCATTGTCTCGTCCCGTTAGAAACATTAAAGCAGTATCAGTATTTTCTCGTAATTCTCTTGCTAGCATAAGTCCATTTTTGCCAGGTAAATTGATGTCCATAATAACGAGATCAACTTTTTGTGTAGAAATAATTTTATGCATTTGTGTACCGTCACCAGCTTCAAATACATTATAGCCTTCTGCCTCAAAAATACTTTTTAATGTATTTCTTGTAATCACTTCATCTTCAACAATCAATATTTGTGGCGTTACCATCGTTTTTTCCCCAGTGAATTTTTTAAATTCATTCTAAACTTATATAGTTTAAAGTTGTCAATTTGTAAATGCAACATATTCATAACAAATAATGAAATACGATGATTATTTTTTTACTTTTATCTTTTTTGTGGTGTCATTTTAATAGAGCTGTAAAAAAATCCCCTAATATTCAAATATCAGGGGAGAATTTTGAGTATTTACTCAAGAATTACACACAAAGTCTAAATTTCTTATCTTTTAAACATTATTTTCTCTTTTTCTTCCCGCCTTGACGTGCTTTGAAACGAGGATTTTCTTTACAAATAACGTAAACTACACCATGACGACGTACAATTTTGCAACCTGGATGTCGGTTTTTTGCACTTTTTAATGACGATAGAACTTGCATAAAGCCTCTTTATTTTGATTTTAATGTGCCAAATTTACCATAACGGGTAGCAAAGTCACTGGCTCGACCTTCATTTGCAATTTGTCTTGTTTTGCCAGTATAAAATGGATGTGAAGCTGAAGATGTGTCACACATAAAAACAGGATACTCATTGCCGTCTTCCCATTTCATTGTATTTGTAGTTCTTGCACAAGAACGAATTAGAAATCCTTTTTTTGCATTACTATCATAAAATAACACCGTGCGATAATTTTCAGGATGAATACCTTTTTTCATTAAAACCTCTTATTTTGCATTGAAAAATAACTTACATGGCAAATCTTATCTTAAATAAGAATAATAATCAAATCTTATTTTTTAATGCTAAATAAGTTTTCTTAAAATAATATATATCTTTATCCAACTAATGAAATTTTCAACATGACAAAAGAGCTAGCGAAAGCCGTACTGCTATTAGCAATTATTGCGAGTTAGTCTGTTGCTTTGAAAGTCTTTTTTGTTTTTGATTTTTTGTGGTGTTGGTGTAGACAGTAGCAACTAGCTTATTCTCTTGTTTGTTAATTAAGCCAACGAAATTAAAATCAAAATAACCCATTCCGATCCCTGTTACAAAAAAATAACGGACGCTTTTAGAAATCAATGGTTTTTAATTTATTGATTTTAAACTTAAAAATTATATTACTATTATTTCTTTTAATTTTAATTTAAAATAGTTGAAAACTATTATCATTTGACCAAAGGAATAAAATTATGCGATATTTCAATAAAACTCTTTTATCAGTTTTGGTCGGTTGTGCTTTATCAACAACTTATGCACAACCAACTAACCAATCAACAGCATCTACAAATAAGAATAATAATACAGAGTCTTATAAACTTGCAGAAATTGTAGTCTATGGTGAACAAAATAAAGGACTTTCTTCTGTTCAAACAATTAGTCAAAAAGACATGCAAAAAACACCACAAGGTAATGGTAATATTTCTGATTATCTAGCGTCTAACACTCATGTGCGTTATGAAAATAGTGATAGAGATGGTTTTACTCGAGGTGAAATAAAACCAGAAAATATCTCTATTAATGGAGCAGATTTTAATCAAACCGCTTATTTTGTCGATAATGTTAATGTGAATAATGATTTAACTGTGGATAGTCAAGTATTTGATGGATCAATGCAAGTTGTCCCTAGTATTTCACATACGCAGGCTTATTTCTTTGATGCTAGTATGTTATCAACGGTAGATGTGCATGATCACAATATTTCTGCTAGTCTTGGAGGATTTACAGGTGGTGCTGTGGTAGCAAAAACCAAGCAATACGACGGAACTGACCGCACTTTATTGAAATATCGAACTACTAAATCAGGTTGGTCGAAAATGAAAAAAGATGCAGGTGCAGCAAAAGTGTTAAGTGAAATTCGTCCTGAAAGTGATGGTAGTGCTATTTTTCAACCTAAATATAGTAAAGAATTTTATTCTCTCATGGTAGAAAAGGGATTAACAGACAACGTGGGAATGGTTTTGGGTCTAACTCGTCGTACTAGTTATATTGATCAAAATCGTTTAATTGGTTATGAGGAAAAACAAAATGAGAATGCGATACCAAATGATAAAACTTTTACTGCGAAATTGGATCAAGAAAACCATATTCGTCGCACTGATACCGCACTTTTGAATCTTAACTACACACCAAATGAAGATAATCGCTTTGAATTGGGTTTCCGTTATTCTAACTACAAAGAACAAAAGTATTTTGCAGAGAATGTAGACAATAATGTTGGTGATTATCATACTGCTTTTGGTAGTACGTTTGCTTGGGTGCATTCTTTTGACTCAGGCGTTTGGACAAATACTTTTGCTTATGATCATTTCGAAGATAAACGCAAGTCATCTTCATCAGAGGTAGGGATATACAGTGTTTATAATAATGATTATGATCTACTTTATTCTTATGAAAAAGGGGGATATGGTCATAGTAAGTCAAGACAAGACAATATTCATTTTTCGACTGAATATGCGATAAATCCATTTAATACGGGGCAAATAAATCATTCTATTTCTTTAGGTGGTATTTATCAGGCTACTCAATATCGATTTAATCGCCCACAAACAACAAAAGGTACTATTTTTATGATTCTTTCAGATAGTGGCGATGGAATAGAACCATTCCCTATGAATACTTCTGAAACACCTAAAGGAAGCGTAAAAACAAGTTATCAAAATGCAGTATTTTACGGTGAAGACTTGATGACTTGGGGTAAGGTTGAATTGCGTCCTGGTCTTCGTATTGAACGTGATGATTATTTGCAGAATAACAATATAGCCCCTCGTTTTGTTGCTCGTTATAGTCCGTGGGATGAAACTAAACTGAGTTTAGGGCTTAATCGCTATTATGGTCGTTCTTTTGCTTCATTAAAATTAACCAATAAAATTTTAAAATTAAATAATGATACATCAAGAAAACACCAAGAATTTAACCGCTTAAAAACGCCTTATGCTGATGAATTAAGTTTAGGCTTTGAGCAACAATTTGCAAATTTAGCACTAAAATTAAATTATATTCATCGTGATAATAAGAATCGTATTATTTCAGTGAAAGAAGGAGAAAGAGATCAACGAAAAACTTATTATCAAAATGGCGGTAATTATGGTGTCAATGTTTATTCTTTGCAATTAAACAATCTTGAAGCGTGGAAATGGGGTAAAACTTATTGGAATGCAGGACTTGGGTTTGATTGGCTTGATATAAATCGAGATGCTTTGTATCAAGATTTAAATCAAAACAGTTTAGTGATGCTAGATGGCAAGTTAATGAGCTACAAAGATATGGTGAAAAAAGTGAACGCTAGTACAGAGGATTGGATTGCTCGTGTACAGTTGGATATGAATGTTCCTGATCATCGTTTAACTTGGACAAATCGTTTTTACGTCAAAGCACCAATAAAAGGTTATGAAGAAATAAGTAATAATGAAAGTACTGATATAATGAGATATCGTACTTTCGATTATGGTACTCACTTTCAATGGGATATGGGGTTACGTTGGGAATTACCACTTCCACTTAGCCAACAACAATCTGCGTATGTACAATTTGATGTGCTGAATGTACTAAATCAGGTACGTAAAAAGAAAACTGTAAAATCAACATCAGCGATTTCAACTTCTGATGAGTATGGAATTTATACACCAGGACGAGAGTTTTGGCTTGAAGTCGGATATCGGTTCTAGTTTATCTTATAAATTGTAAAATCTACGGAGTTTTCTCCGTAGATTGGCAATTGGAGAAATGAATGAAAAAATTTTTCTTTATCTTTTCCCTTTTTTTATCAGCCTGTAGCACTTCTTTATCTTTGACGGAATCACAGACTTTGCCTTTTGACGACAATATTTTACGAGGTCGTTTGGATAATGGGTTGAAGTATTATATTTTGCTGAATAATCAACCAGCAGAACGAGTTTATATTCGTTTAGTTGTAAATGCAGGTTCTATGCATGAAGATAATGATCAACGAGGTGTCGCTCATATTGTTGAACATATGGCATTTAATGGTACTACAAATTATCCTGAAAATACTATTATTGATGCCCTAGAACAATTAGGCATTAAATTTGCACGGGATATTAATGCATTTACTGATTTTGAAAATACTGTTTATACGCTAAATTTAGCAAAAAATGATTTTAACAAACTTGATCTTGCATTTGATGTATTAAATGAATGGATGAATAATGTAACTATTTTTCCTAAAGATTTAGATGCTGAAAGAGGTATTGTATTAGAAGAATGGCGAGCAAGATTAAGCCCAATGTTGCGTTTAGGCAATAAAAAAAGTGCGGTAGAAATGCAAGGTTCTCGCTACGTTTTACGTGATCCTATTGGAGATGTCAATGTTATTAAAAATGTTTCAGCCTCTAGAGTGAAAGATTTTTATCAGAAATGGTATCGTCCAGATAATATGTCTCTTATTGTTGTCGGCGATATTAATGCAAGTGAAATTGAAAAGTTAGTAAAAACGAAGTTATCGAAAAAAAATGTTCAAAGTGCAACTAAACTTTTGCAACCAGATTATAGAATTCCTTTAATTAATCATTGGCGATTGTCCACCCTTTCTGAAAAAGGAATTAATGTACCAACAATTGAACTTAGTTTTTTACGTGATATTCATTCAACAGAAACAGTAGCAGAGTACAAAAAAGAATTTATTCAGCAAATGATTATTAGGTTAATTAATTTGCGATTACAACAATGGGAAAAACAGCAGCAATCTATTAGTTCAGGTAATTTTTATCAAACTTATTTAGGTAAATTTAGTTTGCAAAATATGTTTTCATTACAGTTAACAGATACTAATTATCAAGAAGTTATTAATCAATTATTTGAGTTTATAGCACAGATACATAAATTTGGCTTTACTGAACAGGAATTTCAAGAAGAAATACAAAGATTGACAGAATTGAATGAAAAACAATTAGTAATTAAAGCGGGAAGTTTAAAATTAGCGGATGATTTAATTCCAGTTGTCGCAAATAATCAAGTGAGTTTATCTTCGCAGGATAAATATCAGTTAAATAGACAAATCTTGTCACAATTAAAATTAGTTGATTTGAATCATGCGTTTAATGAAATTATAGAATTAAAAGCAAAATTATTGCTAGTTACTCAGCCTTACCCTGATAAAAAATTAAATTTTACAGTAACTAATATTGAACAAGCTTGGCAAAAAATAATGTCTAGTTCACTTACTCAATATAATCAGCAAGAAAGTGCGGTAAAAGGGTTACCAATTTTAGACTTAAAGCCAGCTACCGTAAAAAAAGAAAAATATCATTCAAAAGGTAATATTACGGAATTTCGATTAGCTAATGGTAGCTCGCTGATTTATCATTATTCTGATAAGCAACCAAATCAAGTGTATTTTAAAGCGTTGACGACTGGTGGTTTACGTTCAATTCCTAGAGACGAATATCATTTATTACGTACAGCAGTAGCATTAGTTGATGAAACGGGTATTGGTAATGCTCCACAAGCAGAAATTAATCAAACTTTATCTCACAGTCCAGTAGTATTTTCTACTTTAGTTGATGATTATCAACAAGGATTTGTTGGTGTTGGTAAGTCAACTGATTTAGGTACAATCTTACATTTATTTCGCTTGAAATTACAAGCTGCACCTATTTCATCTAAAGTTTGGTCAAAATACAACCAGGAAACTAAACAGTATTTCGCTCAAATGGATAGAGAAACAGCTTTTATGAGGTTAGTCGCAAAACAGCGTTATCCGCAAAGTGAGACGATTTATAGTCAAAATGAAGGAATTTTGCAACAAAGTCCACAAAAATTGACCGCACTTTATCAGAGCAAAATTAATGATAAAACAGATTTTACCTATTTTATTGTAGGTGATATTGCGGAAAATAAAGTAAAAGTTTTAGCTGAAAAATATCTTGCAAATTTAAGCGTTAAAAAACAAGAACGGTCATTGTTTCCATTAAAATTAGCAGTGCCAAACCACCAAATCAAGATGAAAGGTTTACTAGAACCTAGGGCTGAAGTAGAAATTTATTTAACAGCACAAAATCAATGGCAACCTGAAAATGACTATTTATTTGATGTGTTGGCAGATATTATTCAAGATAAATTACGAATAAGACTGCGAGAAAAAGAAAGTGGTATTTATTCTGTAAATACTTGGTTATCACAAGATCCTAAAATGTCACAATTGGAAGGTCGAATTAGCTTTAGTTGTGCTCCTGAACGTGTTGAACAGCTGATTAAATCTGCTCATAATATTCTTGATGATATAATGCAAGAAGGTGTTGAGGCCGATGTTGTTGCAAAAAAATTGAATGAGAAGCACACACAAGTCAAGCAGCAATTTGACTCTTTATTGTATGTGTTGGATCGTATCGAACAAAGCTATCGTTTAGACGGTAGCCCGCGTTTAATTTATTTATATCAACAATTAGACAAAATTGTTACGAAACAGAATCTTGATAGGATAGCGAAAAAAGCTTTAAATCCACAAGGACGTTTTGAAGCCATCTTAATGAAGTAAAGTAATTAATTCTAGTGGTGTTTTTCTTTTTGTGTAAAGTCACCACTAGATTGAGCAAATAAAAGTTAATGTTAAAATTCACAAACTACTTGATTAATATTTATTTTTTTTACTTCCAGAAGGTTTTTATTTTCTGCGGTTCCAATCATGATTAATCCGATGATCTTATCTTGTGATCGGCAATGAAAAGCTTCACGAATTTTTGTACCTTGTATCCAAGGACCTGTTACCCAAACATTATCAAATCCCATAGAATTTGCCGCAAGTTGAATTGCGTAAGCTGCACAACCCGCTGTTAGTTCTTGTTCATACGCTGGCACTTTTGCTATATTTTCTGTCACATGCGAAACGACAGCAATAATCATTGGAGTTCGTGTTGTAAACGATTCGGCTTTTTTTAATAATTTTTCATCTAAATTTAGTTCGATGACAGCATTTTTCAATAAATTAGACAATCTTTCTAGTTTTTCACTTTCTAGCACAAAAAAACGATAGGGTTGTAAATGACCATGATCAGGTACATGTAATGCTGCTTTAAACATTGTTTCAAGCTGTTCTTTATTTGGAGCTGGTGCTATTAATTTTTTGTTTGAGCGGCGAGTTGTTAGTAATGTAAGTGAATCCATGTATTTGAGCCTTATTATTTAACTGATAATAGTGTGAAGTATAGCATACTTTATCAACCTAAATATTACAGCATAATATGTAATCATTTAAACCTTACACATCGGATTTATAGAAAGAATAGTTTATGTTAATATATTTTTGTTCTTGTTTATTTTTTAAGGGACTTTATGAAATCTTTTATTCAATTTTTAAAAATATGCTGGAAAATATTAACTTTTATTCGTGATATAGTCATGAATTTCGTATTTTTATTCTTTATTTTACTCGTTGTTGCTTTGTTAAGTGTATTACCAAATAATAGCCAAACAATACCGCACTTTAGTGAAAAAACAGCATTATTTCTTAAACTTAATGGTTACTTAATGGATAATCGTGAAGATAGACTTTCATTGCGTAATACTTTAAAAGAACTAGACAATCAACATATTCCTCAGCAAATTTCTACATTTGATGTTGTGCATGCAGTGACATCTGCTGCAAATGACAACAGGATTCACGGATTAGTATTAGATTTAAATTATTTCGAAGGTGGAGATTTGCCTGCACTAAATTACATTGGTAATGCAATAACATACTTTAAACAAACTGGAAAACCAGTAATTGTTTATGCGGATAATTACACTCAAAAGCAATATTTACTTGCCAGTTATGCAGATGAAATTTACATCAATCCTATTGGACGAGTTGAAATTGAAGGTATGTCGGCGGTAACTCTGTTTTATAATTCATTGTTAGATAATTTAAAAGTTACACCTCATGTTTTTCGTGTTGGAACATATAAATCAGCGGTTGAACCTTTCTTGCGTGATAGCATGTCTGCTGAAGCTAAAGCCAATACAGAGCGTTGGTTAAAGCAAATGTGGAATAGCTATAAAGAAACAGTGGCTAAAAATAGAGGTATTTCATCACAATTTGTATTGCCAGAAGAAAGTTCTTATTTAGCTATTTTGAAAAAATTAAAAGGCGATGCAACAGCTTATGCGAAGCAAAATAAGTTAGTTACACACATAGCAGATCGTTTAACGTTAGAGCAAAGATTAACAGAGCTTTTTGGCAAAAATTCTGAAAATACGGCAGATTTACTTGATTTTAATGATTATCTTAGTGTTTTACCTGATCGCATGCATCAATCTAGTAGGAATAAAATTGCCGTCGTAAATGTAGAAGGAACTATTGTTGATGGAGAAAGTTATGAAATAAATGTAGGTGGAGATAGCATTGCTGCTCTTTTACGTAAAGCTTATGATGATAGTGATATTAAAGCAGTTATATTACGAGTGAATAGCCCTGGTGGAAGTGCGTTTGCTTCTGAAATTATTCGCCAAGAAGTTGAAAATCTACAGAAAAAAGGTAAGCCAGTTGTTGTATCTATGGGAGCAACGGCAGCTTCAGGTGGGTATTGGATTTCTTCGACTGCTGATTATATTGTTGCAGATCCAAATACGATAACAGGATCAATAGGTATTTTTGCAATGTTTCCTAGCTTTGAAAAAACAATAAAAGGAATTGGCGTTTCTGCGGATGGTGTCAAAACAACAGAATTAGTAGGTGATCCTCTGTTCACTGGATTATCTAGTATATCAAGTGACATTATTCAATTATCAATTGAAAATGGCTATGATCGTTTCATTTCTTTAGTCAGTCAAGGGAGAAAAATGTCAAAAGCTGAAGTTGATAAAATTGCACAAGGGCAAGTATGGAGCGGGGTTGATGCCTACAAACATAAATTAGTGGATCAGTTAGGTGATTTTGACACAGCAGTGGATAAAGCACGAGAGCTAGTGTTACAGAGAATTGGGCAAGACAGCATTGAGAATAACATATCTGTAGAATGGCTAACAGAAGACGATCATTCAGTATTAGGCAGTTTGATGAAAGATTTTAAAAGAAGTAGTCAAACTGTAATAAAGAATGCAATAGCAGAATTTGTTGGATTACCATTACCTCTACAGCAAGCAAAAGAAAAAGTAGATATATTAGCTCAATTCAATGATCCTAAAGGGCAATATTTATATTGTATTAACTGTGGAATAATTCGGTAGATTACAAAGACCGCACTATGTTAAGTGCGGTCTTTTTAGCTGAAATTTTTACTAAATATAAAAATTTGAGTTTAGATTGCTCACTTACATATCTATTTTAAAAAAAGTTGTTGACCTAACCGTCGATAGTTAGCAATATAACGGAAATTTAATATTAATGAATATCACCAGGTACGTAAAATGAGTAAATCCTTAGTTATTGTGGAGTCGCCAGCAAAAGCGAAAACCATTAATAAATATTTGGGTAGTGATTATATAGTAAAGTCGAGTGTAGGACATATCCGTGATTTGCCGACAGTCGGTAGTAGTACCTCAGAAAAGACTAAGTCTATTTCAACTAAAGGATTAAGTGCTGAGGAAAAACAACAAATTAAGAAAGAAAAAGAACGTAATGCATTAGTCAAACGCATGGGAATAGATCCTTATCATAACTGGCTAGCTAATTATCAAATTCTACCAGGTAAGGAAAAAGTTGTTTCAGAATTAAAATCTTTAGCCAAAAAAGCAGATCACATTTACCTTGCTACCGATTTAGATAGAGAAGGAGAGGCTATTGCTTGGCATTTACGTGAAGTTATTGGCGGTGATGATAATCGTTTTAGTCGAGTTGTTTTTAACGAAATTACTAAAAATGCAATAAAGCAAGCATTTGAAAAACCTGAACATCTTAATTTAGATCGTGTTAATGCCCAGCAAACCAGACGATTTTTAGATCGTATTGTTGGTTTTATGGTCTCTCCTTTGCTATGGAAAAAAGTAGCAAGAGGATTGTCAGCTGGACGAGTTCAATCTGTTGCGGTGAAGTTATTAGTTGATCGTGAGCGAGAAATCAAAGCGTTCAAACCTGAAGAGTATTGGCAACTTGCAGTTTTAGCAAAAAATAATGAGGCAACACAAATCAGGCTAGATGTGACTGATTTTAAAGGAAAAAGTTTTGATCCAAAACAAAAAGAAGAAGCTCAAAGTGCGGTAGATTTTTTACAAAAATCATCTTATTTAGTATCAAATTTGGAAACTAAGCCAACAGGATCTAAACCTAAAGCACCATTTATCACTTCAACTCTGCAGCAAACCGCGAGTACAAGGTTAGGGTTTGGTGTTAAAAAAACTATGATGTTAGCTCAACGATTATATGAAGCTGGGTATATTACCTATATGCGTACTGATAGTACTAATTTAAGTCAGGATGCATTGAAGATGGTGCGTGAATATATAGCACTTCAATATGGAAAATCGTATTTGCCTGAAAAACCGAATTTTTACTCTAGTAAAGGGAATGCTCAAGAGGCACATGAAGCGATTCGTCCTTCTGATATTCAGGTTTTAGCAGATGATTTATCTGCAATGGAAAAAGATGCTATACGTTTATATGATTTAATTTGGCGACAGTTCGTTGCGTGCCAAATGCCTGCAGCACAATACGATACATCGACATTAACAGTAACAGCAGGTGATTATAAACTGAAAGCAAAAGGACGAATTTTGCGTTTTGATGGTTGGACAAAAGTGCTGCCTCCAATTGGGAAAAATGCAGATGATCAGGTGCTTCCTGATGTGAAGGTTGGTGATTTATTAATGCTTAAAGAAATACAACCGACGCAGCATTTTACCAAACCACCAGCACGCTTTACTGAAGCTGCTTTAGTGAAAGAGTTAGAAAAACGCGGTATTGGTCGTCCTTCCACTTATGCAACTATTATTTCTACTATTCAGGAACGAGGTTATGTGCGGTCAGAAAATCGGCGTTTTTATGCAGAAAAAATGGGAGAAATTGTTACTGATCGTTTGAATCAATCCTTTAGTGAATTAATGAGCTACGATTTTACCGCTAATATGGAAGATATTTTAGATCAGATTGCTGGAGGAAATAAAAATTGGAAATCAGAATTAGATTTATTTTTCAAAGAGTTTTCTGAGCAATTGAGTCAAGCGGAATTAGATGAATCTGAGGGTGGAATGAGGCCAAATAGCTTAGTTGAGACGAATATCAACTGTCAAACGTGTGGGCGACATATGGCGATTAGAACGGCAAGTACAGGAGTATTTTTAGGCTGTACAGGTTATTCATTACCTCCAAAAGAGCGGTGTAAAACGACTTTAAATTTAATTCCTGAAACAGAATTATTGAATATTTTAGATGAATCATCAGAAACTAAGGCACTTATGGAGCGTAAGCGTTGCCAAAAATGTGGTACAGCAATGGATAGCTATATTATTGATGCTCATCGTAAGCTGCATATTTGTGGTAATAATCCTAATTGCGATGGTTATATTTTAGAACAGGGTGAATATAAAATTAAGGGGTATGATGGTCCCATTGTAGAATGTGATAAGTGCGGTGCAGATATGCACTTAAAATTAGGACGTTTTGGTAAATATATGGGATGTACAGCATGCGATAATACTCGTAAAATTCTAAAAAATGGAGAAGTAGCACCGCCTAAAGAAGAACCTGTTCACTTTCCTGAACTCAAATGTGAAAAATCTGATGCTTATTTTGTTTTGCGTGATGGTGCCAGTGGAGTGTTTATGTCAGCTCATAATTTTCCAAAATCTCGAGAGAGTAGACCTGTAAAAGTTGCTGAGCTAGTTAAATATAGAGAGCGTTTACCAGAAAAATTACAATATCTTGCTGATGCACCAGTAAAAGACCCTGAAGGCAATGAAAGTATTGTACGTTTCAGTCGTAAAGAAAAACGCCAATATGTAGTTTCTGAAAAAAATGGTAAAGCTACTAAATGGATTATGGATTATGTTGATGGAAAATGGATTGAACGTAGTAAATAGAAATTGACTTTTTTGGGAGTTTAATGGGGTGTGCTTACATCTCCACTTAAATCAAAGATGATAAGTGGAGATTTACGCACGATAAGTTAAGATAATAAAAAAGAAAAATAAACTACCGCCAGTGCTGAAAACCATAACAACACAACAAACACACAAAAAAACTACAACTAAAAAATTGAATAATCTTAGCTTATTGATATATAAAGAAATTAATTGCTAATATGAACTATATATTACCACTTAATTTTAGTAGTTTGGTTTTGATAACGTGCATTTGTGCTACTCTATCCAGTTATATTGCAATTTATCTAACTTTATATCGTGTCTATAACTTGTTATAATTTAAAGTTATCAGTTAATGAAATTGTGATAAATTAGGATTCCGTTACTATTTTATTCCTATAGTTGACTTAATAAGGAAGAGTATGAAATTGTCTAAAAAATTGTTTCTAGGATTATTGCTTTGTAGCTTTAATTTACAAGCCTTACCGAAAGAAACAGCTTTTGATACTATATCAAAAAGTGCGGTAGCAGAAAAATTTGAATTAACAGATCAACAGCGACGAAATTTAGCTCAATATGCAGCGGACTCAAATAATTGGAACTTAGTTTTTGACTTAATTTATCCATTAGCAAAAAAAGGAGACAGAAATGCTCAAGTTAACGTGGGCATTTTGTATATGCAAGGGAGGGGAGTTGCACAAAATAATGATAAAGCTTATTGGTGGTTGAGTGAGGCAGCTGAAAAAGGAAGTATTAAAGCAATTAATCATTTAGCATTAATGTACTTAGATGGTTTGGGGGTGAAGAAAAATGTTCCTCATGCGATTAAATTATTAGAAAAAACTGCAAAATCTGACAGTGTATTTGCTATGTTTGTTTTAGGTGCAGTCTATTATCAAGAAATTCAAGTACAAGATTTTAAGAAAGCTTTTATATGGTTTGAAAAATCCGCTCGTAATAACCACAATGAATCTAAATTTAGATTAGCCACGATGTATGAACAGGGTAAAGGTGTAAAGCAGGATACAAATAAAGCAATTTATTGGTATCAAGAAACATTGAAGCAGCATGATGAATTCTCTGAAAAAGCTAAAAAACGTTTAAGTATGTTGCAAGCGGATTAAAATTAAGATTATATTTTCTGATCAACATTAATTTATCTAGATTCCATTTGATTCCATGCTTTTTCAGTTAAAATTTCACCAAAATGACTTTCAAGTAAGCGTTTAGTTATTTCTGTTTTAGGATTGGTGAAAACAGAATAAGTTGATCCATATTCAATTAATTGCCCATTATCTAGCACTAAAATATCATCAGAGATATGTTTGATAATTCCTAAATGTTGTCCAATATAAATATATGAAATACCTAATTTTTCTTGTATTTCTAACATTAAATTCATTAGTTGGATTTTTACAGTTGCATCTAATAAACCTAATGCATCATCAGTAATGATGATTTCAGGCTCTAAAATCAATGCTCTGGCGAGAGCTACTCGTTGTTTTTGACTAATGGACATATTATTAATTTTGGCATTGGCATGGTCTGGATAAAGCCCAACTAGTTTTAAAGTCGAAAAAATTTTTTGATTACGATCATGCTCATCTAACCTTGTGTTTAAGCGTAATGGAGTATCGAGAATTTGTCCTACATTCATTTTAGGATCAAAAGTAGAGTTAGGATCTTGAAAGATCATGCGGATATGTTGAGTTCGATAATGATAATCGCCAAATTGCAAGGGCATACCTTTAAATAAAATTTCACCACTTGAAGGCTTTAAAATGCCAACAATCATTTTTGCTAATGTAGACTTTCCAGAACCATTTTTACCAATTACAGCTAAAGTTTTTTTACGCTTTAAAGTAAAATTAACGTTTTCAACTGGAGCAAAGCGAGTAGAAGTAAATAATCCTACTTTATCAACAGTATATTTGGATAAATTTTTTACTTGCAAAAGAGCGGTCATTTTTTCCTCTTTTTATAGTTATAGGCTAATAGTAAGCGGAATAAAGACATTTTCTTTTTCTTTACGCTGATTTTCACGTAAATTTAAAGGAAAATGGCAAGAAAATTCTCGATGTTTTAAATGTTTAGTTAAGGGTTTTATTACACATTTACTCTGAGAAAAAGGGCAACGAGGTCCTAATCTGCATCCAACGGGCATTTGTTCTAATAATGGCATTGTGCCTTTTAAAGTATTTAATCTACCTTTATGAGGTAATGGTTGTTTAAAATTAGGGATAGAATGAAGTAAAGCATTAGTATAGGGATGGTAAGGCATCTCTAAAATACTTTCTTTAGAGCCTGATTCTGCGTTTTGTCCACAGTATAAAATAGATAAAGAACTGCACCAATCGCTTATAGAATTGATTTCATTACTTGTGAGTAAAATAGATGTTCCTTGATTTTTATTCATACTTGATAATAAGCGGAATATTTGAGCTTTAGTTATCGGTTCTAGAGCATTCATTGGTTCATCTGCGATTAATAAACGGGGCTGATTAGCAATTGCCATGGCAATCATTACTTTTTGACCTTCACCTTCACTAATTTCGTTAGCGTAACTGTTCATAATATCAAGGTGATCTTTTATTCCAACACGATGCAATAATTCAATAGCCCTGCGTTTTTTCCAACCAAACCACTGCCACCATCTTCCTTTGTATGTCCAGTGGGGTATATTTTGAATTAGTTGTTTTCCTATTTTCTTACTAGGGTCTAAATAAGATAAAGGTTGTTGGAAAATCATAGAAATTTCTTTACCAATCAATTTTTTTCTTTTGTTGGGAGTAAGTTTTAATAACTCAATTTCATTAAAACGAAAACGATCTGCTGTAACTATCCAAGACTCTTTTGCTGCATTACAAATGACTTTGGCAATCAAACTTTTCCCTGAACCAGATTCGCCTACTAAACCACAAATGTCACCCTCATTGATAGTGAGATTGACATTATCTACAATTTTAATCCTGCCATTAGGAGAATTTATTTCAATACTGAGGTTACGAATATCCAGCAATGCCATATTAATTTCCTATTTATAATATTTTTCTACAGCTTTACTTATTCCATTACTGAGTGTTAAGCCAATTAAAACAGTTACTATAATTGCAAGTCCTGGGAGAATGACAGTCCAAGGGGCTAAGTAAATTAAGGGTAACGAATCCTTAATCATAGCTCCCCATTCTGGTGTAGGACGTTCAGCTCCAAGAGAAATAAAACTTAATGCACTAATATCTAAAATTGCAATAGTAAATAGTTTAGCAATTTCGCGGATATAAGAAACGTAAATATTGGGTAGAATAGTTTCTTTTAGTAATATCCAATTTGAGGCTCCTTCCAATCTCAACATGAGAATATATTCTTTTTTTAATTCTTTTTGAATTGATTGATAAATTTCATGGATAAAGTAAGGTAGCAAAGCTAAAGTAATAGCTAGCATTGCATTGACTAAACTTGGTTTCATTAATGTCGCGATCACAATAGCGATTAACAAAATGGGGATAGATAAAAAAGTATCAAAGAAGTGTCCTAAGAAACGAGATTTTAATCCTCTTGACATGCCAGCCCAAATGCCTAATAAGCTTCCCAATATTACAGTGATAGTAACTACAATTAAAGCGGATCCTAAAGTATAGCTTGTACCTATAATTAATCGACTAAATAGATCCCGCCCGATGTCATCTGTTCCAAAAAAGTAACTAATTTTTCCTCCTTCAACCCAAGATGGTGGCATTAACTCAAAACCAACAAATTGCATATCACTTGGATAAGGTGCAAGAATGGAGCTAAAAAGTGCGGTCAAAACTAGTAGCATAAATAAATATAAACTAAATAGTGCTACTTTATCTTTATAAAATAACTGCCAAATTTGTTTAAACGCCATAGTTTGACGAAAATCTTCAGGCTCTTTATCTTGCATACCAACCCTTTTTATTTAGTGGATCTAATATAAAAGTCAATATTTCAGCGAATAAGTTTACGGTAATAATACATAATCCGATTACCATAATACCAGCTGAAATACTGTTGTAATCTTGAAATTTAACAGCATCAATAAGCCATCGACCAATACCTGGCCAAGCAAATGTACTTTCTACCAGCATACATTGTGCAAGAACTAATGTAAACAGACGGGGGAGTTGAGGTATTAGTAATGGTAATGTATTGCGTAAAATATGTATACGTAGTACTTTCCAAATAGACCAGCCTTTAGTCATAGTTACTTTGACATAATTTTGTTTAAATAAAAATTCGGCACGTTGTTGAACAAGACGAATAATTTCCATTGTAGGTAAAATAGTTAAAACTAGCGTAGGTAGCACTAAATGCTGCAATACGTTTTGAATTATTTTTATTCGATAAGGCTGATCAATAAACCATACATCAATGATTGGAAAACCTGTGATTGGTTTAATTTCATATAATAGATTATATTGTCCTATGGCTGATATTTCCCATGTTTGGATTGCAGAAACATAGAGTAAAATTGGTGCAACCCAAAACACAGGCATAGATAGCCCAATGTCTGATAAAGTACGGATTAGCTTTCCAATAAAGTGTGAGTTATTCACAGCACTTAATAAACCTAAAGGAATACCAAATAGTATAGCAAATAAAATAGCAGTAAAGCAGAGCTCTAATGTAGCTGGAAGCACAACCCAAATAAGATCTTTCAAAGGCTCACCTCCGTTATAACTGATACCAAAATCACCATTCAGTAAATTATCAACATAAACGAAGTATCCCGAATAAAAGTGCGGTGTCATTAGACTCGCATTAAGAGGATCTTTAATGAGAACAATATAACTGATGATTGAAATAATCAATAACGTGATAAAAAGTAAGATAATATGACGTAAAAAGGACAATAACATAATTTATTTTCCTATTGATAAAAGAGGGTAGCAAAATCAATATTGCCGAAAGGTGTCATATGTATTCCTTGTACTTGTGATGAGGCTATTAATACTCGCTTTGCGTTAGCCAACGGAATAATGGGTACTTCAGATAAAATTAACTCTTGAGCAATATTGTAAAAATTTGCTCTCTCTTTTAAATTAGAAGTTGCGAGAGCATTATTCATCACTTCGTCAAATGGAGGATAACACCAATGAGATAAATTGAATTCTCTTTCAAGCATGTGACAACTTAAAATAGGACGCATAAAACTATCAGGATCTAAATTTCCAGCTGCCCACCCTGTTAAGATTAAGTCGTAATTTCCAGTTGAATTTTTTAGTTGCTGATTAAGATGAGTTCGGGTTATAGCTTGTATGTTAACAGTTACACCTACTTTTGCTAAATCAGCTTTGATCAATTCTGCCATTTTGATAGGCGATGGAGTATAAAAATGTTCTTCGTTTACTACCCATAAAGTTAAATTGAGTTTTTTATTCTGTAAAAAATCTGTAGCTTGTTTGGGATTATAATCATAAGCATAATCGGGAGTGTTAACTGTTGCCGCCCAAGAAATATTCGGAATAATATTGTTAGCAATAGTCGCATTATGATGATAGATTGTTTCTATGATTCTTTTGCGATCAATAGCTTGAGAGATTGCTCGGCGTAACTTAACATCTCGCATCAATGGTTTATCAAAATTAAATGCTAGATAAGATAAGTTCATACTTTCAATAGTTTTAGTGTAATATTTTTTATTGTATTGCTCTAGTAACCCTAATTGGCTAATTTCTGGGTTAGACGTAATATGACATTCTCCATTGAGAAATTTAATTAATCGTCCTGTTTTATCTGTAGAAAGATCAATAATAACATTTTCAATTTTAGCTTCTTTTTTCCAATAGTCATCATTTCGCACTAAACGAATATATTGATTTTTGAAATAATTTTTAACTTTATAGGGTCCTGTTCCTACAGGTAGTGTATCTAATTGAATTAGATTATCATCAGCGTTCAGCTGTAATGCATATTCTTGAGAAAAGATAATCGCGTATTGGCTGGCTAAGTGAGGCAAAATTGAAGCATCGGGTTCAAATAAGATAATTTGCACCTGATGAGGGTTAATTGCTTTTACTGAAGCAATTTTTTCGTTGAGTTTAATACTTTCAAAGTAAGGAAAATGAATTTTTTTTGCTTGTTCATGAAAAATACGATACTGGGGATTTTCATAGTTAACAGCCCCTTCTAATGATGGTAATTCAACATTTTGTCCTAATACTCGATTGAGAGAGAATACTACATCATCAGCATTAAAATCTCTTGTAGGAGTAAACCAATCAGTATGATGAAATTTTACTCCTTTTCGTAGATTTATTGTGATAACTTTACCGTCATTGGAAATATCGTATGAAGTAGCTAGCACAGGTAGCAGTTTCGCACTATTATTTTTGAATTCGAATAGCTTGTTATAAATTTGTTCCGTCACAACATTCATGCTAGCACCAATATCTGCCGTTTGTGGATTAAACGAAAAACTGTTAGCGTAAGTACAGTAAATCAAGCCATTTTGTGTCAGAATGTCAGGGACACGAGGAGCAGCTACAGCATCAAATTTTATAAAAATATTTATAGAAAATGCCAGTAATAGGATTATTTTTCTCATCAACATAATGCGTATTTATGGTAAATTATAGGATAATTGTAAATTAGATTATCAAAATTTAGAAATAAAAATGTTATATTCCTTTCGAAAAGAGTTAAATGATGCAATTAATCGTGGTTTTGACCGCACTTTACGACTTGCTGTGACAGGGTTAAGCCGTAGTGGAAAAACAGCTTTTATTACAAGCCTGATTAACCAACTTTTGAATATAGATCGTAATGATAATAATCATTTGCCTTTATTTGAAGCCGCTCATAATAACACTATTATTGGAGTAAAACGAATTGCACAATCGGATTTAAGTGTATCTCGTTTTGATTATGAAGGAAATATTCAGGCGTTAAATGAAATTCCACCTCAATGGCCAAAATCTACTGAAGGAGTGAGTGAGACTCGCTTAGCGATTCGTTATCAACGTCAATCGGGCTTGATGAGACATTTTAAAGAAAAAGGTACACTATATTTAGATATTTTTGATTATCCAGGTGAATGGTTATTAGATCTTCCGTTATTAAATTTGAGTTATGTCCAATGGTCGCAACAGCAACAAAGTTTATTACAAGGGAAGCGACAAGAGCTAGCTCAGAATTGGTTAGAAAAAGTAAAAAAATTAGATTTAAGTGCGGTAGTAAATGAAGATATTTTAGCTCAACTAGCGAAAGACTATACCGTATTTCTATTTGATTGTAAGGCAGAAGGATTACATTTTATTCAGCCAGGACGATTTGTGCTACCCAGAGAATTAGAGAATGCACCTATTTTACAATTTTTTCCGCTTGTCCATTTAAATCAAAGCCAGTTATTGCAACTACAACAAAATGCTAAAGAAGGAAGTTATTTCAAAGTATTAACTCAACGTTATGATTACTATTGCCAACATGTAGTGAAAGGATTTTATCATCGTTATTTTTCTACTATTGATCGACAAGTAGTTTTAGCTGATTGCTTAACGCCATTAAATTATAGTCAACAAGCATTTCTTGATATGCAACAAGTTTTACAGCAACTTTTTAGTAATTTTCATTATGGTAAACGTTCATTAATACATCGCTTGTTTTCTCCACGTATTGATAAATTAATGTTTATTGCGACTAAAGCGGATCATATAACTACAGATCAATTGCCAAATTTGATTAGTTTAATGAGACAGCTATTGCAGGAAGGAGGTCGTCATGCGGAATATGAGGGGATTGATACAGAATACACAGCAATAGCTGCAATTCGAGCAACAAAGCAATGGATGATAAAACAAGATGGCAAACGTATTTATGCTTTACAAGGAATTCGATCATCAGATAAACAACAAGTAACATTGTATCCAGGATCTGTTCCGAGCCGATTACCTAATAAACAGTTTTGGCAAAATCAAAATTTTGAGTTTGATCAATTTGAACCACAGCCTCTAGATAATAGTTCTGTAATTCCCCATTTACGTATGGATTCCGTGTTGCAGTTTTTACTATCAGATAAATTATAGGAAAGAGTATGCAAAAAAAAGTATTTTCCTCACAGGAAGAGAAAGAATTAATTCATAAAATCGATGATGATGAAATTTTTATTGCTAAACAAGAATTTGAAATCAATGAAGTTGAAGTGGACTCAGAGTGGGTAGAGGATCTTCCAATAGGAGCTAATGAAACAATAAAATTAGAGAAAGCCTTAACCCCTTCTCCTCGTTGGTGGAAAAAATTACTAGGAATCACCGCACTTTTATTCAGTATCGCTGTGGTTGCTCAATCAATCCAATGGCTGATAGATACATGGCAACAACATCAATGGATTTATTTCGCATTTGCTTTAGTAGCATTTTTTATTGTGATATTAGGGTTTACTGCTATTTTTAATGAATGGAGAACGCTCGTTAAATTAAAAAAGCATTTGCAATGGCAAGCACAAAGCAAAGAATTTTTGCAACAAACATTTTTGCAGGTTAATCACAAAAATACAGAAAATGCTACCGCACTTTGTGAAAATATAGCCAAAAATTTACAAATGCAAGATAGTACAGAATATCAACAGTGGCAAGAACAGCTTAACGATGCTTATTTACCAGCAGAGATTACTCGTTTATTTAGCCGAACAGTAGTGAAAACAGCAGACGAACAAGCAAAGAAATTGATAAGTAAAGCATCCGCAGAAGCCGCAATTATTGTTGCGATTAGCCCTTTAGCCGTAATAGACATGTTTTTTATTGCTTGGAGAAATATTCGATTGATTAATAAACTAGCTACTATTTATGGTATAGAACTAGGCTATATTAGCAGACTACGTTTATTGCGTATGGTGTTATTAAATATAGTATTTGCTGGAGCAACAGAAGTTCTACAAGATATTGGTATGGACTGGCTATCGCAAGACATGACTGCAAAATTATCAGTGCGTGCAGCTCAAGGTATAGGCGTTGGTTTGTTGACAGCACGTTTAGGTATCAAAGCAATGGAATTTTGTCGCCCTTTAGTTTTTACCCCTGAAGAAAAACCTCGGTTATCACATATACAAAAAGAATTACTTATTCAGTTAAAAAGTGCGGTATTAAAAAAAGAGAAAACAAAATAACTGTAACTACTTAAATGATTATTGTAATTGTAGCAACATTAATACATTAAGCTGTAAATTATTATTTACATTTTAACTAAAATATTTACAATAGTAGTGTGATTAAATTAAGTGGAGATTCCCATGCCCTTGAAAAATACAGCTTTTGACCAAATTATTGCTGAAAGTGCAAAAATGAGACTGATTTTAGACAATACGAAAAAGTTTGCCATGCTTGATGCTCCATTGTTGATTCAGGGAGAAACAGGAACAGGTAAAGATCACATTGCTAAGGCTTGTCATTGTCTTGGAAGTCGTAAAAATCAAAAGTTTATTGGTGTAAATTGTGCAGGTTTACCAAGTGATGATGCTGAAAGTGAAATGTTCGGAAGATCTGATAGGGGGCATGAGAGTATAGGCTTTTTTGAATATGCAGATGGTGGTACGGTGTTATTAGATAGTGTTGCTGAGCTACCTTTAGCACTACAAGCAAAATTATTACGTTTTCTTAATGATGGTACATTTCGCAGAGTGGGGGAGGAAAAAGAGCATTACGCAAACGTGCGAGTGATTTGTACAACTCAAGTTCCTTTACAACATTACGTAGAAGATGGAAAAATGCGAGGAGATTTATTTCATCGTTTGAATGTGTTGAGATTAGATATTCCACCACTGAGGGAACGCAAGGAAGATATCGAGCCGTTAACACGTCTTTTTGTTCAGCAAATTAGTGATGAGTTATCGATAGTCACTCCTCATTTTGATCAAAATTTTATTGCTTATTTATGTAATTATCCTTGGCCTGGTAATGTGCGTGAACTTTATAATGCTTTATATCGAGCTTGCTCTCTTGTAGACGATGGAAAACTGAGTGTAAATGGGTTAATCCTAGTTGAGAAAGATATATTGCCTACAAGTATAGAGCAATTTGCTAATCAAACATTAGATCAGATAATGAGTAGCTTTGAGTCCATGATTTTACAGAAATTTTATGAACAATATCCTAGTACTAGAAAATTAGCCTATCGTCTTGGCGTGTCACACACCGCGATTGCGAATAAGTTGAAACAATATGGGATTAATAAATAAGCTTATTTTAGAACGTAGCTCATAAAATTTCGTTAAAAAGAGCTACTAAATTTTTATATTTAAATTGAAATCCTGCCTGCAGTAGTTTTTGTGGAAAAATTCTCTGGCTATCTAATAAAAGATGACTTCGTTCACCGAAAAAAAGTGATAACACTGATGCTGGAATATTGATGAAGTGCGGCCGATTTAGGTATGCCCCTAAATAATGATTGAACTCTGCATTTGTGACAGGAGTAGGTGCTGTACAATTAAAAGCACCATAGCAATGCTTATTTTCAAGTAAAAAAAGCACCGCACTTATCATATCTTCTAATGCAATCCAGCTCCAATATTGTTTGCCATGACCTAATTTTCCCCCCAATCCTAAACGGTATAGTGGTAACATTTTTGCTAATACACCAGCTGAGTTATCTAATACTAGACCTGTTCTTAATAAGCAAACTCTCGTTTCTGCCTGTAACGCAACATTTTCCCATGTAGAACAAAGTTGAGCAACAAAGTGATTTTTTGGGGGAATATTTTCAGTCACAATTTGGTCATAGCAATTACCGTAATAGCCCGTAGCTGAACTTGAAATAAAACAATTAGGAGGCGATATACTTTGATTGATAAGAGCGGTTAATTTTTCTGTAGTTTTAATTCGACTTTCAATTAAACGTTGTTTTTGTTTATTTGTCCAACGATGATCAAAAATAGGTTCACCAGCAAGATTAATTACCGCAGAAAAAGAGTCTAAGTTGTGAAATTCATCTAAATTTTTAACGAAATTGAGTTGATAATTATTAAATAAAACTTCTGCTTTTGTGATATTTCGTGTCAGTACGGTTATGTTATAGTTTTTTCTGACTAAAAGAGGAATAAGTGCTGAACCGATAAATCCCGTAGCTCCAGTGAGTAAAATATCCATAATTCCTCTTTTGAAATTTATAATGAATTTTCAAATAGCTGCTGAATATGTTTGATCAGCATTTCTAAGTCCTGCTCTTTAGTGGGAGTAACGAAGATAGTATCATCTCCTGCAATTGTACCTAAGATTCCTTCCGATTTACTGATAGAGTCTAAAAGGCGTGCTATTAATTGTGCAGCACCAGGGCTAGTTTTAATCACTATTAAATAATCATTACAATCAATATCTAAGACTAGATTACTCAATGGGCTAGTCGTGTTAGGTACACTCAACTCATTAGGTAAACAATAAACAGTTTCCATTCTAGTATTTCTAGTGCGTACAGCCCCAAATTTAGTTAGAATACGCGATACTTTTGATTGGTTGATATTAGAAAATCCTTGCTTTTGAAGTGCAGCGACAATTTCACTTTGTGAACCAAATTTTTCTTGAGCTAATAAGTTTTTAATTGCACTAATTAAGGACTCTGATTTTTCATATGGCATATACTTCTCCTTCTATAGGTAATTCTGCATAGAAATTCAGAAAAAGTAAATAAAATTTGATTTATTATAGCACTTTCTCTAGTAAAAAATAATTTTTCTATGAAAAGTTTGAACTAGATCTCATATTTAAATTAATCTATTTGAATTCCTATTTTTAGGGGGCTAGAATGCCGAAAAGTTAAGTTCGAATTTAATCATAAGTCATTAAGGAGTATCAAATGAAAGTAGCTGTATTAGGTGCTGCAGGTGGTATCGGTCAAGCATTAGCTTTATTGTTAAAGTTACAACTTCCAGCAGGTGCAGAATTGTCATTGTACGATATTGCTCCTGTTACACCAGGAGTCGCAGCTGATGTAAGTCATATTCCAACAGCCGTGAAAGTAGAAGGATTTGCTGGAGAAGATCCAACCCCAGCATTAAAAGATGCAAATATCGTGCTAATTTCTGCTGGCGTAGCTCGGAAACCAGGTATGGATCGATCAGATTTATTTAATATTAATGCTGGTATAGTACGCAATCTGATTGAAAAAGTGGCATCAACTTGTCCTAAAGCTTGTATTGGTATTATTACTAATCCAGTAAATACCACAGTAGCGATTGCTGCTGAAGTATTGAAAAAAGCAGGCGTGTACGATAAACGTAAATTATTTGGTGTAACTACACTTGATGTATTACGTTCAGAGACTTTTGTCTCAGAATTAAAGAATCTCGCAGTTTCTCGCACTATTGTTCCTGTAGTTGGCGGTCACTCTGGTGTCACTATTTTACCGTTGTTATCTCAAGTACCATACGTACAATGGAATAATGAAGAAATCGCACCATTAACTAAACGTATTCAAAATGCTGGAACTGAAGTAGTAGAAGCTAAAGCTGGTGGTGGTTCTGCTACGCTTTCAATGGCACAAGCAGCAGCACGTTTTGCACTGTCTTTAGTTAAAGGTTTGCAAGGTGAAACTGTAGTAGAATGCACTTACGTAGAAGGATGTGGTAAATATGCACGTTTCTTTGCTCAACCAGTGCGTTTAGGTAAAGAAGGAGTAGACGAAATTTTACCTATTGGTGAGCTAAGTGACTTTGAGCAAAAAGCTTTAGAAGATATGTTACCAACACTTCGTGCTGATATTGAGTTAGGTGAAAAATTTGTTAATCAATAATGCCTAGATTATAGTGTTATGTAAAGAATCTATGTTAAACACCGCACTTGTAACTAAAGTGCGGTGTCTTTTTGTGAAGTTTTATTAGTATATATAGCAGTTTTACTGAAACTGAACTTACATTGAAAATCGGGTCAGTCTGTTATTTTTGATAAGATGAATTTTTTAGTGGTGGGGTGTCGCAGTTGATTAATTTGAATAAGATAGAAAAAAGACCTGAGCATGAGTAACTCAGGTCAAATATAACGGAACCCATACCGTTATAAAGCTCCTAAAAAAACGATGTATCCTGAAATAATCCGACTTTTAAATCTGTTGCAGTATAAATAACTCGTCCATCAACTTCTACTTCGCCATCTGCCATTCCCATTACTAATTTACGATTAATTACTCTTTTCATATTGATACGGTAAATGACTTTTTTAGCCGTAGGTAATATTTGCCCTGTAAATTTAACTTCTCCTACTCCTAAGGCTCTCCCCTTACCTTTGCCACCAAGCCAACCAAGATAAAAGCCAACTAGCTGCCACATCGCATCTAGTCCTAAACAGCCTGGCATAACAGGATCTCCAATAAAATGACAATCAAAAAAAGGCAACGTAGGACGAATGTCTAGTTCAGCTTCAACGTAGCCCTTATTGAAAGTGCCTCCTTTTTCATTCATTTCTATTACTCGATCCATCATCAACATACTAGGTGCTGGCAACTGTGGTCCTTGCTTTCCAAATAATTCTCCACGTCCTGAAGCCAACAACTCTTCATAATTATAACTGCTCTTTTTATTTAGTGTACATGCGTTCATTATTTATCGCTCCTCTAAACAATGACAATGTTTTTCTTAATCAACTGTCATGATTATATCAATACTAATTTGAAATTAAAATAGCTAACAAATGTTAGCTCAACTTGTCGGATCAGTTATTTTTTTTGAACTAAAAAAGCTTCCTTTAGGAAGCTTTTTACAAGACAGTGTTAACGTTTAAAAAATAATCGTTCAAATAAACGTATCTTAGGTTCTGCTCGGTGTTGTACTCGATGATTAATAAGAGTTGAGATTGATGTTTCTTCTGTATTTTTATCATCTGATAGTAAAGGACGTTTAAATAGAATTTGACAAGCTTGAAATACATCATCTACAGTCCAAATAGAAAACTTCCCATTTTTCACCGCACTTACTACGGTTTCTGATAAACTCAACTGATTAAGTACAGTAGTTGGAATTATCACGCCTTGATGACCAGTTAATCCACGTCGTTCACAAATAGTAAAAAATCCTTCAATTTTTTCATTTACTCCACCGACAGAATGCACTAGACCAAATTGATCAATAGCTCCTGTTACGGCAATGGATTGAGGCAAAGGCAAATTAGCTAATGCACTGACTAATACACAAAAACTAGCTAGTGATGCACTATCACCATCAATTTCACTATAAGATTGTTCAAACACAATTGAAGCGGAAAATGGTAATTGTGATGGCAACTCTAAAATATTTGCTAAACACAGCTCTGCAATCATAATGCCTTTACCATGAATATTGCCTGCTAGCTCATTTTTACGTTCAACATCAATTATTTCACCTTCACCAAACTGTACTATACAGCTAATACGAGAAGGCTCACCAAAAGAAGCTGGACTACCTGCATATTCAATCACTGATAAACCGTTAATTTGACCTACAATTTCTCCTTGCGTTGCTACATAAATTTGCTCTTTTAAAATTTCATTGTAAGCACATTCTCTCAGAAAGCCTTGTTGTTGAGATAAGCTGTCAAAATATCGCAGAAAATCGACCGCACTTAATGAATTACTTTGATTATAATTTTTATTACAAGCAACAACACCACTTAAAATTGATTTTAATTTCAATGGGGAAATATTAATTAAGTGTCGGTCTTCGCTTTGACGTGCTAAATACTGATAAAGTGCAGTTAATCCACTTTCTTTAATTGCTGGAAAACCATTTTGGCGAGCATATTGTTGAACAAAACTAGCCCATTTAATTTGTTTTTCACAGTTTTCCATTGAAAAGTAACTTTCAATTTCTGCATAATCAGCAATTTGTAAAATGTCTTCATCAAGTTCATCAAGAGTAGCTAACTCAGCACGATTGGCTAATAAAATAATTTTTAGCTCAACAGGATAACTTGGAATATCACAAGGCATTATTTTCAAAGGATTTAATGAATACCAGTCAAATTGCTTAGTTGTTAGAATTTGTTTTAATCGATGCCATAAATCAAATCGCTCTAATAAATTGGATGCACTTAAAATAAGTACCCCGCCGTTAAGTTGATGTACTAATCCTGCACTCAACATAATATCATGAGAGCTTGAATTAACTCGAATACAACCAAACAGTTGACTTTGGTCACAATATAGTGCGGTAGCAACTTGTTTTTTTGCTGCAAAATTGTCCATTTTCGATTTAGCAGGCTCAACAGAAACCTCAGGAAAAGAAAAACTATCAGCTTGCTTAAGATCGTATTTTACTCCCTTTATCGCTAATTCGTTAGGTTGGTTAATACGAATAAAATTCTCTAAAAGTGGAGCATATTGACCATGCTGTTCCGATTTTAACAACAGTAACGTACTATTATCATTTTTTAAAAATCGCTCAATTGCGGCTCCTGCATGTGGTTGTAAATCAAAAAAATCAGTATCTTTTGTAGTCTCTAACAAATTAATGTCTGACTTAATATTTAGCTCAGGACGCAAATCACGCCAATTTAATAGTTGGTTTGATGAATTCACTATTTGTTCCGTTAATAAAAATAAGTTTAACATTATCGCATAAACAAAACTAAAATCCACTGGTAAAAGCCAACTAAACAGCGTATATTATTAAAGGTTACCACGTCACATATACAGGCAAATAAAATGAAATACCAAAAACTGGAAAATCAAGAAGCCGATTGGAAATGGAAATACCTCATTAAAAAATATCGAGAAGGTGAAAACATCACTCGTTATGAAGAACGTAGTTTACAAAAAAATATCGTGGAAAAACTTTTCACTTGTCATAACAAACCAGCCCTTATAGAAACATGGGTTGAAAGCCATATGTCACCTAATCTAAAAGTCAAATTAGATCAAGCAATCCGTGCAAGAAGAAAACGTTTTTTTAATGCGGAAAAACAAACTACTAAGAAAAAATCTATTGATTTAGAATATACCGTATGGCTACGACTAGCAAAATATTCTCGTAAAATGAAAATGACTTTATCAGAAACTATTAACTATATAATCGATGAACGAGAAACTAAAACACTTTACCAAGATCAAATCTCTATGATGAAAGCAAGTATAAAAGAATTATTGCAAAAATAATTGGAGTCAGTCGATAAGCCGGGTTCTGTCTTGGACAATCATTCCTCTAGGCATTTGTTTGCACAAATGCTCAAGCAACCTACCCGAACTCTGAGCGGGCCACTCATTGAGTTCCTATTTGGTCTTGCTACGAGTGGAGTTTACCTTGCCGTAAAATGTTACCATTTACGCGGTGTGCTTTTACCACACCCTTTCACCCTTACCTGTGTTCTTGCGAATCATCGGCGGTCTGCTCTCTGTTGCACTTGTCGTAGGCTCACGCCTCCCAGACGTTATCTGGCACTCTGCCCTGTGTAGCCCGGACTTTCCTCTCGTTTACTTGTCCCACTAGTTTGCCTTTAGGCGGTTAAGGGCTTCAGTAAACCAGCGATTGTCTAACTGACTCAGCACCTAGTATAGCGGAAACTCATAATAAAATATAGAGTTAAATACAATCTTACGATAAAATGACCGCACTTTTCTGATTAGGAATATATTATGGACTACTTAAATATCGCTCGTGATACACTAAATATGGAGCAACAAGCACTTAACGTGCTGAGTGAAAATTTAGATCTTAATTTTAATCAAGTTGTAGAGCTAATTTTGAATTGTGAGGGTCGTTTAGTTATCAGTGGCATAGGTAAATCTGGGCTAATTGGTCATAAAATGGTAGCAACTTTTGCTTCTACAGGTACGCCAAGTTTTTTTCTACATCCTACAGAGGCATTCCACGGTGACTTAGGAATGTTGAAATCAATTGATATAGTCATGTTGATTTCTTATAGTGGTGAAACAGATGATGTTAATAAATTAATTCCAAGTTTAAAAAATTTTGGCAATAAAATCATCGCATTAACTAGTAATCCAAATTCTACTCTCGCTAAGCATGCTGATTATTTTTTAAATATTAGTGTTGAGCGCGAAGTTTGCCCCAATAATCTTGCACCAACAACTTCTGCATTAGTCACTCTTGCATTAGGAGATGCTTTAGCTGTGGCATTGATTAAAGCTCGTGATTTTCGTCCTGCGGATTTCGCTAAATTTCATCCAGGAGGGAGTCTTGGTCGTCGCTTATTGTGTAAAGTCAAAGATCAAATGAAAACAGCACTTCCTATTACTGCTCTTGATACCAATTTTACAGACTGTGTATCGATTATGAATGAGGGGCGAATGGGAGTTGCTTTAGTAATGGAAAATCAACAGCTTAAAGGAATTATCACGGATGGTGATATTCGACGAGCATTAACAGCTAAAGGTGAAAATACATTAAAGCAATGTGCAAAAGATCTAATGACCTCTAATCCAAAAACTATTCACGCTGATGCCTATTTATCAGAGGCTGAGCAATTTATGAAAGCTCATAAAATACACTCTTTAATTGTCGTTGATGATCATGGAACTGCGGTTGGTTTAGTTGAATTTTCGAGTTAATAATATGAGTCTAAATGAAAAATTAAAAAAAATTAAATTGGTAATCACCGATGTAGATGGCGTTCTCACAGATGGACAACTTTTCTACAATGCAGATGGCGAAGTAATGAAAAGTTTTCATGCTAGAGATGGTTTAGGCATAAGAATGTTAATGGAAAATGGTGTGCAAGTAGCAGTATTATCAGGTAGAGACTCTACTATTTTACGTAAACGTATCGCAGATCTTGGGATTAAACTATTTTTTCTAGGCAAATTAGAAAAAGAAGCAGCCTGCTTAGAATTAATTAAGCGTGCTGGAGTGAGTACAGAAGAAACAGCTTATATTGGGGACGATAGTGTAGATTTACCTGCTTTCGCTATTTGCGAATTATCTTTTACTGTAGCTGATGCAGCAGACTATATTAAAAGTGCGGTGGATTCTGTGTTAATTCAACAAGGCGGCAAAGGTGCATTTCGTGAATTATCAGATATGATTTTGACGGCTCAAGGTAAACAAGCCGTGTTCAATTCAGCTGAGGGATTTCTAAAAACTGCACGGAAAATGACACAATAAGCATTAACACATCAATTTAGCTTGATCCTCTGTTATCTTAAACAGCGGAGGTAATTGGGGATCTGCATCTTCTTCGTCTAAAATTTTAACTTTCGGGAGTGGTAGCAATCTTTCCTCTAAGTTATGAGGCATTTTATCTTTTCCTAATAAAGGCTTTTGTAATTGAGAAAAAACACTCTTATCAGAAAGCCAAATGGAAATAAAAGCTTGATTAAACTCAGCATCAAATTCATGCTCTAAAACGGCATCATTTAAAATAAAATAACCTTTGCTATCCAACGCAATGTAAGTTAATACGTCGTTTGGTGAGAAATCTGGCAAAATAGCCTGTAATTCAGTCAACCATTGCTCTTTGTTTTCACTTAGCTGTAAAGCATCAATTTCTTTAATTAAACTGATCGCAAAATTTTTCCCTTCAATCGGTTTATCATATTTAAATGAAATCATTAAAGGGGTCTGGTTATCTTCATATTCGCCGTTCTCTGTATAAAGACTAACAGTATAAACCTGAAAAGGTCCCCAATTATAATCTGCATTTCCTACTTGTTGCCACTTTGCTAAAAGAGCGGTCGAAAACAAATAAAAAATGAAAAACAAACAACCTTTAAATTTCATAAAATTCCCACTCTGATAATAATTGGCGAATTATATAGCAAAAACTAAAAAAGGCGAGAAATAACTCTCGCCTATTAGCGATCATTTTTTAATTTATATTACGTTATTTTAAACTGCCAATCATATCTTCAGGACGAACCCATTGTTCAAATTGTTCTGCGGTCAATAATCCTAAATTGATTGCTTCTTCTTTGAGCGTAGTACCATTTTTATGTGCTGTTTTGGCAATTTTAGCTGCATTTTCATAACCAATATGAGTGTTAAGTGCGGTTACTAACATCAAAGAATTATCCAACTGCATTTTAATCCGTGAAAAATTAGGTTGAATACCAACTGCACAGTGTTCATTAAAAGATACACACGCATCTGCTAATAATTGTGCTGATTGTAAGAAATTTGCTGCCATAACAGGTTTAAATACGTTCAACTGAAAATGTCCTTGTGAACCAGCAAAAGAAATAGTTGTATCATTTCCCATTACTTGAGCACAAACCATAGTTAAAGCCTCACATTGTGTCGGATTAACTTTGCCTGGCATAATTGATGATCCTGGTTCATTTTCTGGAATCAAAATTTCACCAATACCAGAACGTGGTCCTGATGCCAATAAACGAATATCATTAGCGATTTTGTACAGTGAAACAGCTAGTTGCTTTAATGCTCCGTGCGTTTCTACTACGGCATCATGTGTTGCTAACGCTTCAAATTTATTTTCTGCGGTAACAAATGGCAAACCAGTAAATTTGGAAATGTAATCAGCAACTTTCACATCATAGCCTTTAGGCGTATTCAGCCCTGTTCCTACAGCAGTACCACCTAATGCCAATTGAGCTAAATGAGGTAGGGTATTTTTTAATGCACGTAAACCAAAATCTAATTGAGCAGCATAAGCAGAAAATTCCTGTCCAAGTGTTAATGGAGTTGCATCCATTAAATGAGTGCGACCAATTTTTACTACATCTTTAAATGCCTGTGCTTTTTCAGCGAAGGTTTTTTGTAAACGTTCCACACAAGGAATTGTCACTTCTACCACTTTCTTATAGGCTGCTATATGCATTGCTGTAGGATAAGTATCATTAGACGATTGTGATTTATTAACATCATCATTAGGGTGAATAATAGATTTTTCGCCAAGCTTTCCACCATTTAACACATGAGAGCGATTAGAAATAACTTCATTAACATTCATATTTGATTGTGTGCCTGAGCCAGTTTGCCAAATTACTAGTGGAAATTGATCATCTAGTTTATTTGCCAAAATTTCATCACAAGCTTTAGCAATTAAATCTCGTTTTTCTACAGGTAATACCCCAAGATCATGGTTTGCAAAGGCAGCAGCTTTTTTTAAAAAGCCGAAAGCTTCAATGATTTCTTTTGGCATTGAAGCCTCAGGACCAATTTTAAAATTATTGCGAGAACGCTCAGTTTGTGCTGCCCAATATTTATCCGCAGGCACTTTAACTTCACCCATAGTGTCTTTTTCGATACGAAATTCCATCGTAATTACTCCTCTAAATTTTATAGAAAATAACCGCAGTTTAGCACTTTGAACTTTTAAATGGAATGTTGTAAAAAGTAAAAATTAATTTTTTGAGAACCAGATCACGCTTTAAAAAGAGCGGTTTAATTTTAGTAACTTTTTTTCATTAAGATTCACAATTTATATTTTATATTGTTATGATTTTAGATAAAATTAAACGTTTATAGATTTCAAATTTATTAATAACCGAATTATTGGCTAAAAGCTAAAATGACTAAACAAGCTCAATTTTACATTATCGAAAAAACACAGCCTCAATCTCTTCTTTCCGCCGTAGAAGTGTTAGCTTGTGATCTAGCTGCACAAGCATGGCGTTTAGGCAAATATGTACTGATTGTCTGTGATAATGAAAATCAAGCACTCAATTTAGATGAAGCCCTATGGCAACGTGATCCAGAAGAGTTTGTACCGCATAATTTATCAGGGGAAATTACTAAATTTATTACTCCAATTGAAATTACATGGGGTGAAAAACGCAACGCACAACGCCGTGATTTGCTCATTAATTTACAACAAACAGTCCCTGAATTTGTATCTAGTTTTAACCATCTTATTGATTTTGTTCCTGTAAATGAGGCTGAAAAAGCACAAGCTAGAGAACGTTACAAACAATATCGTCAAATGGGTTGGCAGCTGAGTACAGAGCAAGGGTAAAATGTAGTATTGATAGGAGATAACAATATTTTACTATAGGCAAATAATAAGCATAAAGTGCAGAGTTAAGTATAGCATTTAAAAATGAATAGTCACAAATTAACACAAATTGAACAGTTAAAAAATCAGCTTATGCAATATCGCCCGCTTTCCGAACTCGAAGTGAAACGCTTACGGGAAGAGTTTATTATTGAAAGTAGTTATAATTCCAACGCGATTGAAGGCAATACTATCACTCTGCGTGAAACCGTGCTGATTTTAAAAGAGGGAATGACGATTGCGGAAAAGCTACTGCGAGAACATTTGGATATTATCGGCTTTAAAGATGCCTTTAACTATATTTATGAGCTAGTAGCAAATAATGAGTCATTAAGCGAGCGGGCGATTAAAGATATTCATTCATTGGTTCTAATGAATAGTGCTGAAAACCGAGGCGTTTATCGCAAAATTCCAGTACGGATTTTAGGAGCAGAAAACGAACCGCCACCGCCTTATTTAATTGCCGAAGAAATGCAGTCATTAATCGAAAAATACCAACAAAAACTGACCGCACTTCACCCGATAGAGGCGATTAGTTGGTTGCATTTAGCTTTTGAAAGCATTCACCCTTTTATTGACGGCAACGGACGAACTGGGCGGTTGCTCATCAATTTTGAATTACTAAAACACGGCTATTTGCCTGTAGATATAAAATTTACCAATCGAGCACAATATTACCAATGTTTTGATGATTTCTATAAAAATCAGCAAGATATTGGTAGTTTAGTTGAGTTGATTAGTCAGTATGAATTAGCTGAGTTGGAAAGATATTTGGGGATTTTGGAGCAGCGATAAACAAACGGTCAGATTTTTTGGAAAATTTGCAAAAAATTATTCAAAATAAACCGCTTGTAAAACATAAATTGATAGCGTCCGTCTTTGGCGGGTGCTGAAATAAATAGGCACTCGTCAGAGACGAGCGTCATGGGAGGAAAGCTTGCTTGAAGAACTTTTAGCGTTGGAATACAAGCGGTTGGATTTTTAGAAAAGTTTATAAAATACTTATTTTGAGGAAAATAATTTTATGAAAGCTAGTGAAACTAACTTTTTGAATTTCTTAAGAAAAACAACACAGTTTATTATCCCCATTTATCAGCGTACATATTCTTGGCATTTAGAGCAATGTGAGCAAATATGGAAAGATATTAATGAGGCTGGTGAAAATGAAAATATATCTTCTCATTTTATAGGCTCAGTAGTATATATTGAACAAGATACTTACCAAATTAGTGCCAATACTGCTATGCTAGTTATTGATGGGCAACAAAGACTCACTACACTATTTTTATTACTTGAAGCATTTGCTCGTGAATTAGACAGCCGTAAAATAGAAATTGACAATATGTCAGCTGATAAACTCAGAAATCGCTATCTTTTAAACCCTAGTGAAGATGATGAACAAGAGTTCAAATTATTGCTAACAGAAACAGATAAAGATAGTTTATTGGCTTTATTAAAACAGAAAGAACTTCCAAAATCATACTCAATTAATATCAAGAATAACTTTAATTATTTTGTTGATGAACTTAAAAAATATAGTGATAATAAAATATTTAAAATTTGGAATGGTATTAATAAATTGATAGTTGTAGATGTATCTTTAACTCGAGGAAAAGATAATCCACAATTGATTTTTGAAAGTATGAACTCTACAGGTAAAGAATTAAGTCAAGTTGATCTTATCAGAAACTTTATTTTAATGGGACTAGAAGAGAAACAGCAAAAAGAACTTTATATTGATTATTGGCGTAAAATGGAATTGTTATTTGGGCAAAAACAATATGAACCAATATTTAATGCTTTCGTAAGACATTATCTAACAATGAAAAACAAATCTATACCAAGATTTGATGATATATATGATTCCTATAAAACATACAAAAAAGCAAGTAATAAATCAATAAAAGATTTAGTGATTGATCTTTATAATTATTCTACTTATTTTTGTGATATTTTCTTTGGAAATCAGAATCAATATAGCACAGAGAGCTTAAATAAATCCTTCGAAAGTTTTAGAGAACTACAAGCTGATGTAGCATACCCTCTTCTATTAGAGTTATATAATGATTTTGTGAATGGGATTTTAAAAGAAAACGAATTTTGCGAAGTAGTTAAACTTATAGAATCCTATATTTTTAGGCGTTCTATTTGTGAGATTCCAACTAATTCCTTAAATAAAACATTTTCTACATTTATTAAAGATATAAATAAAAAAGATTACCTTAAGAGCGTTAAAGAAAAATTTACCAGTTTAGACGATTATAGACGTTTTCCTAAGAATGATGAATTTGAGATAAGAATATGCCAAAAAAATGTATATAATTTTTACTATAGCAAATATCTTTTAATCTCTCTAGAAAATGCTAAAAGGCATAAAGGAAAATTCAGATTTAATGAAGAGTATACTATCGAGCATATTATGCCACAAACTTTATCCGAAGAATGGAAATTAGAATTAGGTGAAGAATGGGAAAGTTTGCATACAGAAATGCTACATACCTTAGGGAACTTAACTTTAACAGAATATAATGCTGAATATAGCAATGAATTATTTAATAAAAAATTATATCTTCCAGAAAAAGGATTAAGATATAGCCCATTAATGTTAAATAGTTATTTTAGAGATCCAACCCTTACTGAATGGAATAAACAACATATTCAAAAAAGAGCTAAGCAATTAGCTAATGATGCAATAAATATTTGGCTCTATCCAACAATTTTAGAACAATAACAGAGAACAACAATGACAAAACAATTCACAATGGAAGACCGTTTTAACCCTTCCGCCGTAGAGCAAGCGCTCTACCAACACTGGGAATCGCAAGGCTATTTTAAACCGAGCGAAGATGTTAATGCACCGAGCTACTGTATCGCGATTCCGCCGCCGAACGTAACGGGGAGCCTGCATATGGGGCACGCATTCCAACAGACTTTGATGGATACGCTGATCCGCTTTAACCGTATGGAGGGGAATAATACCCTTTGGCAAGCGGGAACAGACCACGCAGGGATTGCGACCCAAATGGTAGTGGAACGGAAAATCGCCGCCGAAGAGGGCAAGACTCGCCACGATTATGGGCGTGAAGCCTTTATCGACAAAATCTGGGAGTGGAAAGCCTACTCAGGTGGCACGATTGGTCAGCAAATGCGTCGTTTAGGCAACTCGATTGACTGGGATCGTGAACGCTTTACGATGGATGACGGTTTATCCAATGCAGTGAAGGAAGTGTTTGTTCGTCTTCACGAAGAAGGCTTAATTTACCGTGGAAAACGCTTGGTAAATTGGGATCCAAAACTACACACCGCAATTTCTGATTTAGAAGTGGAAAACAAAGAAAGCAAGGGATCGCTCTGGCACTTTCGATATCCGCTAGCGAATGGTGCGAAAACTGCGGATGGCTTGGATTATTTAGTGGTAGCGACTACACGTCCTGAAACCATGCTGGGCGATACCGCAGTTGCTGTTCACCCCGAAGATGAACGCTATCAAGCCTTAATTGGTAAAAGTGTGGTGTTACCACTAGCAAACCGTGAAATTCCAATCATTGCTGATGAATATGTGGATCGTGAATTTGGTACAGGTGTAGTAAAAATTACCCCTGCTCACGATTTCAATGACTACGAAGTAGGTAAACGTCATAGCTTGCCGATGGTCAATGTGATGACGTTAAATGCGGATATTCGTGCTGAAGCTGAAATTATTGGTTCAGATGGTAAACCATTGCAAAATTATACCGCACTTATTCCAAAAGATTATCAAGGTTTAGAGCGGTTTGCGGCTCGTAAAAAAATTGTGGCAGATTTTGAAACGCTTGGTCTTTTAGAGCAAATTAAACCGCACGACTTAAAAGTACCGTATGGCGACCGTGGCGGTGTACCTATTGAGCCAATGTTAACCGATCAATGGTATGTAAGTGTAAAACCACTTGCGGAGGTGGCGACCAAAGCAGTAGAAAATGGCGAAATCCAATTTGTGCCGAAACAGTACGAAAACCTCTACTTCTCTTGGATGCGTGATATTCAAGACTGGTGTATTTCTCGCCAATTATGGTGGGGACATCGCATTCCAGCATGGTATGACGATGCTGGAAATGTATATGTTGCTCGTGATGAAGACGAAGTGCGGTCAAAATATAAGTTAAATTCTAATATTGCTCTTCGCCAAGATGAAGATGTGTTGGACACTTGGTTTTCATCTGCTCTATGGACATTTTCTACTTTAGGTTGGCCAGAGCAAACGAAAGAACTTAAAATGTTTCACTCGACTGATGTATTAATTACGGGCTTTGACATCATCTTCTTCTGGGTCGCTCGTATGATTATGTTCACGATGCACTTTGTAAAAGATGAAAACGGCAAACCGCAAGTACCATTTAAAACCGTGTATGTAACTGGATTGATTCGTGATGAACAAGGTCAAAAAATGTCAAAATCAAAAGGAAATGTGCTAGATCCTATTGATATGATTGACGGTATCAGTCTCGAAGATCTGCTCGAAAAACGCACGGGGAATATGATGCAACCACAGCTTGCAGAAAAAATATCTAAAGCAACTAAAAAAGAATTTGCTAATGGCATTGCAGCACATGGTACAGATGCTTTACGTTTTACCCTTACAGCACTTGCAAGTAATGGTCGTGATATTAATTGGGATATGAAACGATTAGAAGGCTACCGAAATTTTTGCAATAAATTGTGGAATGCAAGTCGTTTTGTGTTGACTAACGAAAAATTAGATTTAAGCGAAGGCGAAGTGGAATACAGTTTGGCAGATCGTTGGATTGAAAGCCAATTCAATCGTACGGTGGAAACGTTCCGTACTGCACTTTCGCAATATCGCTTTGACCTTGTAGCAAATGCAATTTATGAATTCACTTGGGATCAGTTCTGTGACTGGTATTTAGAGTTGACTAAACCTGTGTTTTTCAAAGGTACTGATGCACAACGCCGTGGTGCAAGCCGTACGCTAGTTAAAATATTAGAAAAGTTGCTTCGTTTGGCTCATCCTGTTATTCCTTTTATCACTGAAGAAATTTGGCAGAAAGTAAAAGATTTTGCAGGTGTGCAAGCGGATACTATAATGCTACAACCTTTTCCACAAGTTGAACAACATGCTATTGATGAAGTTGCTGAACAACAAATTTCATGGTTAAAAGAGATTATTGTGGCAGTGCGTAATATTCGAGCTGAAAGCAGTATTGCACCAAGTAAAGAACTAGATCTATTACTGCGTAATATTAGTGATGACAAACAAATTTGTTTGGAAAGTAACCGCACTTTATTAAAATCTATGGCAAAATTAAGTAATATTCAATTGCTTAAACAAGGTGAAGAAGCTCCACTTTCTGTCACCAAACTAGTTGATAGTGCTGAAATTTTAATTCCAATGGCAGGATTTATTAACAAAGAAAATGAGCTATCTCGTCTAACTAAAGAAATTGAAAAATTACAAAATGAAGTTACTCGGATTGAAAACAAACTTAGTAATCAATCTTTTGTTGATAAAGCACCAGAGCAAGTTATTACTAAAGAGCGTGAAAAAATGCAAGGGTATCTAGAAGGAGTTGAAAAACTCAAACAGCAATATAATGCAATTGAATCTCTTTAGATTAATCGATATTCAGGCATAACTTGAAAAATAGAAAGTGCGGTAGATTAAATAAACTCACCGCACTTTCTTAACCTGCTAAATATTTGTGCATCTGTTATACAATACAATATTTGAATTTACTAAAAATTGAATAGATTTGAATAAAAACGTGAATTGGTTCACAAAATTGAAAAGATTATTTTGCGAAATTTAGGGATATTAGGTATCCTATCTGCCGTTAGAATAAGTGCTACTGCAGTAGCCAACGACATATTTTGCTTTCCGAGTAGTGCCTCAATTGAGGCACTTTTTTTATTAGCTATTATCGATTGAGTAGAATAAAAACTACATTTTTTCTACTGTTTTGATACCAAGTAAATCTAATCCTTGTTTTAACGTTTTCTGTGTCAAAAGAGCTAATTTTAGACGACTTAATTTCTGTTCTTGATTATCGCTATTTAAAATTGGGCAATGTTCATAGAAGCTGGAGAAGATCCCCGCTAAGTCATAAATATATGCACATAAAATGTGTGGGGTAGCATCTTTAGCGACAGTTTTTACAGCTTCATCAAATTGCAATAACTTCACTGCTAATGCTCGCTCTTTTTCATCTATTAAATTAAAACTAGCAGTTGATAAAGTGTTTTCATCAACATTTGTTTTATTGAAAATAGAACGAATACGGGTGTAAGCGTATTGCATATATGGTGCTGTATTACCTTCAAAACTTAGCATATTATCCCAATCAAATACGTAATCTGTCGTGCGATTTTTTGATAAATCAGCGTATTTTACTGCTCCAATGCCTACAGCTTCTACCACAGAAAGCTGTTCTTTTGTAGAAAGTGCGGTAGATTTTTCAGAGATTAATTTTTCTGCACGTTCAAGTGCTTCATCAAGTAAATCGGTCAATTTTACTGTACCGCCTGTGCGAGTTTTAAAAGGTTTCCCATCTTTGCCTAACATCATACCAAAATTGCGATGTTCTAGTTGGAAACTGTCAGGTACATAACCAGCTTTACGAGTAATCAGCCAAGCTTGCTGTAAATGTTGACTTTGACGAGTGTCAGTAAATACTAAAGCACGGTCAGCATGTAAGGTTTCATAACGATATTTCGCAGCTGCAATATCTGTTGTGGTGTAAAGAAAGCCGCCATCTTTTTTCTGTACGATAACGCCCATAGGTTCGCCATCTTTATTTTTATATTCATTAAGATAAACAACTAATGCACCATCATCTTCTACAGCTAACCCCTTAGCTTTTAGATCCATTACGATCTCAGGAAGCATTGGGTTGTATAAACTTTCTCCCATAATATCAGCATTGGTGAGAGTAACATTCAAACGCTCATAACTCAGCTGATTTTGTTCCATAGTAATATTGACTAATTTTTTCCACATAGTACGACAGTATTCATCGCCACTTTGCAATTTAACTACATAATTACGAGCTTTTTCAGCAAAGATTTCATAACTATCATAATAAGCTTTTGCCGCACGATAGAAAGCTTCTAAATCACTTAACTCCATACCGCCAGCTTGCTCGTTTTCCATTTTTTCTAAATAAGCAATCAGCATGCCAAATTGTGTTCCCCAATCGCCAATATGGTTAGCACGAATAACGTTGTGTCCTAAAAACTCTAATGTGCGTACCACCGCATCACCAATAATAGTTGAACGTAGATGACCTACATGCATTTCTTTAGCCACATTGGGGGAAGAATAATCCACAACTATTGTTTGTTTTTCTACTGCACTTACGGCTAAATTTTTATCATTTAAAGCCTGTTGTAGATGTGTAGCTAACCATTGTTGATCTAAGAAAATATTGATAAAACCTGGACCTGCAATTTCGGTTTTTTCTGCAATTCCTTGTAATTCAAGGTGTTGTAAAACTTCGCTAGCAAATTCACGTGGATTTTTCCCCGTTTTTTTTGCAGCCGCCATAATGCCATTAGCTTGATAATCACCAAATTGTAATTTTCCTGATTGACGAATCATTGGTTCACATTGTTCATCAGCTCCCGCTTTTAGCATCGCTTGTTTTACTTTTTCCGATAAAATGCTTTGAATATTCACGTGGAAATCCTATTTTTGATAAATTTGTTATTACTTAAAATAATCGCATATAATAACGTTGTTTGAACGTTTAGACAAATAAAAACAATAGTAGAAAGATGTACAGTTTTAATCAAGATCACCCATTATTTCAGCAAAATGAACATTGTTTGCTGGATTTTATTAAATTTGAACAAAAAATTACTGCACTTGCGACAGAAATGCGGATTAATTTGCATGATTATAAAATAGACCATATTGGTATAGCGGTGGAAACTCAAGAAATAGCGGAGCAATGGTTAAGAAAATTTGCTCAGTGTGGTGAAATTTTTAGTCAAAATATCATTAATGGACGAATGATTTACTTAATTAAATTAACTCATGCATTGCGATTTGCTGGACAATGGGTAGACGTTATCGAATTACCTTTCCCTAAAAATAAGCGTTATAGCAAAAATACTTGGGAACATATTGAAATAGTACTGCCTTTTACAACTAATGAAACCGTGAAAAATTGGATTTTGCGTATTAACCAATTGTATCAATGGAACAAATCGGGTAAATTAAAGGTCAAAATGAGTGAACCGAAGGGTGAGGGGGAACAAATACCGAATCCTTCTATTACAGTAGGGTATGCGAATGATGAACAATCAGTGCGAATTAAAGTGCATCCTTATGATATTCAACAAATTGTAAAAAATGACATTTCTTATAGTTAATTTAAGAGGTATTAATATGAAAAAAATGAAAATAGCAGTTGCAGTGCTTGCAGGCGTTGTATTAGCGGGTTGTGCTAATCAAGATATTTACAGCGGTAATGTTTATGAAGGCGATCAAGCTAAACAAACAACTGCTTTCAGTTATGGTGAAATTCTTTCAGTGCGTCCTGTTAAAATTCAAGCTAAAAGTGAAGGTATTATCGGTACTGTAGGCGGTGGTGTATTAGGTGGAATGATTGGTTCTACCGTTGGTGGTGGTTCTGGTAGAAATATTGCTACAGCGGCGGCCGCTATTGCAGGAGCAATTGCTGGAAGTAAAGCAGAAGAAAAGATCAATCAAGTTAATGCGGCTGAGCTTGTAATCAAGAAAGATAATGGTCAGCAAATCGTAGTGGTACAAAAAGCGGATCCAAGTTTTGTACCTGGAGCGAGAGTTCGTTTAGTTGGGACATCAAAAGTAAATGTATCTGTAATTAAGTAATATTTAAATGTAATTAAAAAATGATCAGTCCCAGAAGTTAGACCGATTTAATTCAAAAGCCGAGTTCTGTATTCTACAGGACTCGGTTATTTCATCAAACCTATCCACATCCGCAAGGCAAAGCAAACTGAATTGATTTCTTCGTACTTAAACGTTGGAGTGGCAAATTGAGCCACTGCAGGCGATTATTGCGGAGACAATCAACCACGATCAGGACATTCACCATGATTTGAAAGTGGTGTTTAAGTCTCGGTTGGCGGAATAAGCTTATTTTAGGTGAATTAATGGGTCGGCGGTTTTTCGCTCATGCTATACTATTTTTTATTTTTTTTCAATGGGTTATATTATGGCTAATGTGTTGAAAGTGAAGTGCGGTGTGTGTGGGAGTCGTTGTTTTATCCGCCGTTCTGATTTTCTTTCTGACGGTTTTGCTAGAATTTATATCACCTGTCAAAATCCGCAATGTTGCCAAACTGAGGTATATAACTTTGAACGCTCGCACGTGGTGAAAAGCTCTAAACTGTCTAAAGATAGATTGCTGGAAAATGTGATCAGTCTTCTCTCTGAACAAGACAAGCAGCACTTAAAAAAAATGCTTGAGGCGGTTTAACAAAAAAGCCTGTGTTTTAAACAGGCTTTTAAAAATTCTTAGTGTTTTGTGACTTGGTTAGCAAAACATGCCCAACCAATCATTACTACGGCAAATACCGCTAAACCGAATGTGAATCCCATTATTGTATCTCCTCTTTCATTTTTCTAAATTTACGCCGTTCTTAAATTAATTGCAAGTTTTTGCCGTTTGGGTTGTATTGTTGAATGTGTTTTAATAAGTGGCGGTTGTTTTCGTTAGTTTGTAGTGTGGCGGTGAGCCGTTGTATTATGGCGTGTCCTCGTTTAATTAAATTGGTATATTCAAAGGCTTGTTCGTATATATTAGGAGCATAGACCGATCCGAGTTTTGCTAATGGGTCAATAAAAAAAAGAAAAATCGACCGCACTTTTACAACAACACCAACAAATTTAATTTAACTTGAAATTAATGCCGATAACCAAGTTGGTGCATTTGTTGTAAAATCCAACGTTGTTTTCGTTTTACGTAGGCACTTGGTTGATTTACTCTAAAGATAATGGGGTTTGGTAAAACTGCTGCGAGCAGAGCAGCTTCTTCACGCGTTAGATTTTTTGCTGATTTTTTAAAATAGTGTCTGCTTGCTGCTTCTACTCCAAAAATTCCCTTACCAAATTCAGCAATGTTGAGATAAACCTCTAAAATTCGTTTTTTTGACCAAAGTGTCTCTAATAAAAGCGTTAAAGGGACTTCTAAGCCTTTTCGAAACCAATTTTGTCCGTGCCATAAGTAAAGATTCTTGACAGTTTGTTGTGAAATAGTGGAACCGCCTCGAACTTTAGTGGATTTTTTGTTATGTTTTAAAGCATGTTGAATAGCTCCAAAATCAAAACCGTAATGATCAAAAAAACGTTGATCTTCCGCCGCAATGACTGCAGATTGCATATGTTTTGAAATATTGCCGATATTTACCCATTTATAACGCAAATCGATAGATTTTCCTTCTAACAGTGAAACAATTTTCTGCTGTGCCATATAAGCAGAAAATGGAATAGGGATAAAGCGGAAAAAAAACGTTATTCCACAGAAAAACAAAAGAAAATAGCTTAAACAACGATAAATTTTTTTTCTGAGGGTTAATTTTTTCCGACTAATTTTTTTGCGTTTGGACATCAAGTTGTTGTTTAATCCATTCTATAAAGTCGGCAGGCATTAATTTAAGCATATTCGATCCTCTTGTGATCGTTGCTGCACTAGTATTAAGGTTATGTTGAATTTCTCGCTGTGAATGTGTTTTATCTAGTAGTTGAGCGACAATTTGTAGGCGGAGTCCAACGGCATCACGTTCATCAGCAGTCAGGAGAAGAGTTAGAAAATCTTGTTCTTTACCTTGCTCAAATGCCTCTCGCATCATTGCAATGAAAGCATCCCATTGTTCCATATTGCGACTAATATACATAATTTTTTCCTATTTTTAATATGGTAGTAGACAATACTTTTTGTGATAGTATGCTAGTATAATCTATTATATTCCTCTTGGCTAAGTATTTGTGCTGGTTGTCCTTGTAGAATTTGATAATAATAATTATAAGTGAGTACGTTTTGTACATATCCTCTAGTTTCATAAAATGGAATTGAAGCGATAAACTCGGCTACAGTTAATTTTCCATTACTTCTAGTTAACCAATTTTCTACTCTATGACTTCCTGCATTGTAAGCGGCTGCAATTAAAATCCGATTATTACCAAATTTATTGAAAAGTTCTTGTAAATGAGCTGTTCCTATCATGATGTTATAAAATGGATCAAATAGTTGCGATATATGATAATAAGGTAAAGGTAGATTGAATTTCTTTGCTGTTTGTTTCGCTGTTGTTGGGAGTAATTGCATTAATCCTCTAGCATTGGCGGGTGAACGGCTATGAGTCTGCCAAGCACTTTCTTGACGTGCAATTGCCATTGCAAAAGTGCGGTCGATTTTTTTATCTTTTAAAAATGATTCGAATAGATCTAAGTAAGCATTAGGTAGACGTAAACTAATGTAAGACCAGCTTTTGGCTTGGATCGTAGCCTCAACTTGTAAGTCATACCAGTGTTGTTGTGCTGCATAATGAGCTAGAGCTAATTTTTGTTTGAAATTAGCAGATTGTAGTATTTTTTCCCATTCATAATTCGCTTCAGTGATTTGATTGAAATAACGTAATTCGCTGATAAGTGCAAGATGAGAGTTGTAAACTTTAATATTATGCTCACTATTTTTTGAGAACTCTAACATAATGGGGCGATAAGAAATTCCTAATTCTCGTGCTGCTAACATTGGATAGAATCCCAAGTTTTGTTGAAGAGATTTAAAAATAGCGTTGGATTGGTTATTTTTTCCTTCTTGTTGTAATAGTTTTGCTTGCCAGTACAGCCATTCATCTTTTTGTTTTGTTTGCTTAGAAAGCATTTTTAACCATTTTGCAATAGGTGTTTTCTCTCGTATAGCAAGGCGAATTCTTCTTTCAATTAAGTTATCTTCTTGCAATCTAGTAATAATATGATCTCGCCATTGTTGTATTTCTTGTATGTCAGAATCAAATAAATGAGAAATGAAGCGAATTTTCCAAGCTCTAATCTTTTTATCATCAATTTTTATCTGTAATTTAATTTTTCTTAATAATTGTTCAAATTGATTGATAACTGAAACATCATCAGTTTTTAATGTATTGATAAAGGCGGGTAATATCGCAATAAGAATTTGCTGGTCTTCTATTTTCGCTGTTAATTTATCTATGTAAAACGGATTATCTTGTTGTATTAAATTCTGCGGATGTTGTAATAACTTAACTACATTCTGCAGCCAGTATTTCAATTGAAGATCGTTAGCTTGTTGATGTAAGCGTTGAAGAAGTGCGGTATTTTTTTTGGCAATTGCTAATATTGCTCGTTTGCGGATTAATTCTTGGGTGATTTTCCCTGTATTTTTCCCGTAAGCTAAAATTGGGTCACAGGATTTAGGTAAATTATTACCAGTTAGCCATAATTGTTGTAATTGTTTTGATAAATGCTCACTTGATTGCGAAAGAGAACCATTTTCTATTTTTGCTTGAAAAACAATGCATTGCGATGTTGTATCATTAGGTAGATATTGTTCATGATCAATGATCACTTGCCAGTTTTGATTTTCTTGTTGTTGTGCTAGCCAAGTTTTTTTTAATTTATCAATCAATGGAAATTGAGGATTGTGTTGTTCAAATTGAAGAATCTCATCTAAACTAGTCAATTTATTCGCACGTAAAATTTGATATTCAGCGTAAGGTCGAAGAACGTAGTTTTTTATTTCAGACAACAGTTTTTGAGCCTCTAATATATTTTCAGTGCTATAATTTGAGCTAATTATGTTATTAATTTGATTATAAATACTACGATATTGTAGGATAGTTTGTGTATCTTCTTGTGAGAATACAGATAATTGATTTGATATAGGAACAGTTTTATCAGCACTTTGGCAGCTTATTGATAAAATCGGAAAAATAAGTGCGGTTAATAATAAATTTTTTTTCATATCACGTTATTTCAATAAATAAAATTTAAATAGAGCCTAAATTCATTCTAGCATTTTATTTTTTAATGTGAAAAATCTATCTACTCTGGGGGGGGCATGTTTGATAACTTTTGATATTTAAACCGCACTTTAGTTCAAAATAAAAGCGGACAATAATGTCCGCCATTCGATTAATTGTATGTAAGTTGTGTAATATGCAAATTATGGTGTGTCATCAATATCATCTTTTGGTTTTTGAATGATCATGTGCTCTCGTTTTAAGCCAAGATCCATTGCCATTGCAATAGCCACAAAGATGGAAGAATAAGTACCGAATCCAATACCGATTAATAGAGCCAGTGAGAAGCTATTGATTGAAGGCCCACCAAAAGCATAAAGAGCAATAACCACAAATAGAGTAGTGACAGATGTCATTAACGTTCGTGCAAGTGTTTGAGTTAATGAAATATCAACAACTTCAATAGTTTCAATACGTCGAATTTTGCGGAAATTTTCTCTTACTCGGTCAAATACAACAATACTATCGTTTAACGAATAACCTACAACAGACAAAATTGCAGCTACAAAAGTGAGATCTATTTCAATTTGGAAGAAAGAGAATACACCTAAAGTAACGATAACATCATGGGCTAGTCCCAATACACCGCCAACAGCTAATCGCCACTCAAAACGCAACCCCACATAAGCTAACAACATTAATAATGTGGCTAATGTGCCGTAAATAGCTCCTTGAGTAAGCTCATCGCCGACATTAGGTCCTACAAAATCCACGCTACGGATTTGAATATCTTTATCTAAGTGGCTCAGTATTTCTTGAATTTTATTACCGACAGTTGCATCACTCGCACTGACAGGTAGGCGAATCATTACATCACGTACACCACCTGTGGTCTGTACTAATGCACTTTCCACACCATTTTCTTTTAATGTGGACCGCACTTTTGCTAGATCAGCAGGCTGTGAGAAGTGGGTATCAATGACCATACCACCAGTGAAATCTAAGCCCCAGTTAAAACCTTTAGTAAAGATAAAAAAACAGCAGGTAATAATGACGATTAATGAAAATAAATAGCCAAGTCTTCGGTACGCCATAAAGCGAACTAACGGAAACGGTAGAATTATTCCTTTATATTCACATACTTTGTTATTTTTTGATAAACTCACAATTTGTCTCCTTAAATTGATAATTTTTCAACACGTTTTCCACCGTAGATCAAATTGACAAGCATACGAGTACCAGTAATCGCCGTAAACATAGAAATGGCAACACCTAGTGCAAGCGTTATTGCGAATCCTTTTACAGGACCTGTACCTACAGCATAAAGTATGATAGAAGTTAAAATTGTGGTTAAGTTAGCATCAAAAATACTTGTAAATGCACCGTTGTAACCTTCATTAATTGCTTGCTGAATTGGGCGTTTATTGCGAATTTCTTCTTTTATACGCTCAAAAATAAGTACATTTGCATCAACGGACATACCTACTGATAATACAATCCCTGCTATACCTGGCATAGTAAGAGTTGCTCCAGGTAGTAAAGACATCAAACCAACAAGTAAAATCATATTAGCAACAAGGGCAATATTAGCGAATAAACCAAATAATTTATAGTAAATTAGCATAAACACGATAACAATACCTAGCCCCCAAAGCCCAGCTTTCATACCTTGCTCTACGTTTTGAGCCCCAAGAGAAGGACCTACAGTTCTCTCTTCTACAATTTGAATTGGAGCAGTTAATGCACCAGAACGTAACAAAACAGAAAGATTTTGAGCTTCAGCAGGGCTGTCAATACCTGTAATTTGGAATTGACTACCAAAACGCCCTTGAATAGTAGCAACATTGATCACTTCTTCATTTTTGACCAAAATAGTCTTACCATTTTCATCTTTTTTACCGCTGTCTTTGTACTCTACATAGAGTGTTGCCATTGGTTTTTTCAAATTTAGTTTAGTGGTTTGAGACATGATCTCACCACCTTCACTGTCTAGGGTAACGCTAACTTGAGGAGTACCAGTATTTTGATCTAAGCCAGAACTTGCGTTAGTAATATGTTCACCGCCTAGCACTGCTCTTTTATAAAGCACCACAGGTCGTCCATGACGATCCAGTTTAACTTCAGAATCGGCTGGTAGAATACCTTTTACCGCAGCTTCTACATTGGCTGTTTGATTCACTAAACGAAATTCAAGTGTAGCTGTTGCACCTAAGATTTCTTTCGCTCGCGCGGTATCTTGTACACCAGGTAACTCTACTACTATCCGTTCCGCTCCTTGACGTTGAATAACAGGTTCAGAAACCCCTAATTCTTCAACCCTACGGCGAAGAATACTTAGGTTTTGTTCTACTGCACGATCTCTCGCCTCAGTTAATGCAGCCTCTGATAATCGTAAAGAGAGGCTATTATCAGATACTTTTTCAATTGTTAGATCAGGATGTTGTTTACGTAAGAAACGCTGTACATCAGGAAGCTGAGATTCTTTTGCTAGCGTTATTACAGTAGAAAAATTATCACTACTTTGGATTGAGCGATATTGATATTTTTCTTTTCGCATTTCAGTACGTAGATTATCTTGCAATTGTTCTTGACGTTTACTAAGAGCAGTATTCATGTCAACTTCCATTAGAAAACGAACACCACCACGTAAATCTAGCCCCCATTTCATTGGACTACCACCAATATCTTCAAGCCATTTTGGAGTGGCTGGAGCAAGATTGAGAGCAACTGAATAATTATTACCTAATTTTTCGACAATTTTATCTTTCGCGAGTAGCTGGTCATCAGTATTTTCAAAACGAGTTAAAATTGAACCATTTTGTAAGCTAATCGATTTTATTGGTAAATTATTTTCATTTAATACTTGTTGAACCTGATCAAATACAGCTGTATCTGCTGTTTGCCCACGAGTACCTGAAATTTGTACGGCTGGATCTTCGCCGTAGAGATTTGGAAGAGAATATAAAAGACCAATGGCGACCACAAGGATCACCATTATATTCTTCCATAAAGGGTAACGATTTAACATATCTTTTTTGTTCCCCTGCGGAATAAATTACAACATTAAAGAGATTTTAATGAACCTTTTGGCAATACTGCCACGATAAAATCACGTTTAATTGTGATTTCTGTAGTGTCATTTAAAGCGAGTACTACTTGATCACTTTCAGCTGTGATCTTAGTAATTTTACCAATGATACCACCAGAAGTTAGTACTTCAGTACCTTTTGCTAATTCAGACATTAATTGTTTATGTGCTTTGTTGCGTTTTGCCTGAGGGCGATAAATCATGAAGTAAAAAATTAAACCGAAAATAATGAAAATAAAAATCATTGACATTGGATTACCTTGTTCAGCACCCATTTTTTTATCCTTCTTATTAAGTGAAAATTACGCAGAACATCTGCAACGATTGACTAAGTGCAGTGTTCGGTATTGAATCCGCAAACTCAAACCTCGCAAAGCAAACAGCGGATAAAATACCACAAATTCTAAATAAAGTGAAAATTTCTTTAAAACTCACCGCACTTTAGTTGTAAAAATTTAAATTTTAATCAATCTACGTTTTTATTTTGAGCAATCTCTAATTGCAATGGCGGCACAGCCTGCCCACGTCGAGCATAGAAATCACTAATAAATTGATCAAATGTATCTTGTTCAATGGCGTGGCGAATTTTTTCCATTAAACGCTGATAGTAACGTAAATTATGAATGGTATTCAATCTGGCACCTAATATTTCACCGCACTTATCAAGATGATATAAATATGATTTAGTGTAGTTTTTACAAGTGTAACAATCACATTCTGGATCTAACGGAGTTGTATCATCACGATATTTTGCATTACGGATTTTCACAATTCCACCCGTTACGAATAGATGTCCATTACGAGCATTGCGTGTAGGCATAACGCAGTCAAACATATCAATACCACGTCTAACACCTTCTACTAAATCTTCAGGTTTACCCACACCCATTAAGTAACGAGGTCTATCTGCGGGTAATTGCGGACAAATATATTCTAATATACGGTGCATATCTTCTTTTGGCTCACCTACTGCAAGACCACCTACAGCATAGCCATCGAAGCCAATTTTAACTAATTCTTCTGCTGATACTTTGCGTAACTCTTCAAAAGTGCTGCCTTGCACAATGCCGAATAGTGCATTTTTGTTGCCGAGTTTATCAAAGTGATCACGGCTACGTTTTGCCCACCGTAATGACATTTCCATGGATTTTTTAGCATAATCAAAAGTAGCAGGATAAGGTGTACATTCATCTAGGATCATTACAATATCAGAACCTAGATCGTATTGAATTTCCATAGATTTTTCAGGTGAAAGAAAGATACGCTCACCATTAATTGGATTTTGGAATTTTACTCCTTCTTCGGTAATTTTACGTAATTTCCCTAAGCTAAACACTTGAAAACCACCGCTATCAGTTAAAATTGGGCGGTGCCATTGCATAAAATCATGTAAATCGCCATGTTTACGCATAATTTCTTGTCCTGGTCTTAACCAAAGGTGAAAAGTGTTTCCAAGTAAAATCTCAGCACCTGTTTGTCGTACTTCTTCAGGCGTCATACCTTTTACCGTGCCATAAGTTCCTACAGGCATAAATGCAGGTGTTTGCACAGTGCATTCGCCTTGAGGTCGATAGAACGTCATTGTACCACGACGAGCAGTACCATCAGTTTTATGTAAAGTAAATTTCATTGTCATTATTTTTCCTTATCGAATAGACAGTTCGAGGGTTGTTTAAATTTAATTAGCTCAATTTTTTGCTAATAAACATGGCATCACCATAACTAAAAAAACGGTATTGATTTTCTACCGCACTTTTATAAGCATTCATAGTATGTTGATAGCCAGCAAAGGCACAAACGAGCATAATTAACGTGGTTTCAGGTAAATGAAAATTAGTGATTAAACAATCTGTTATGTAGAATTCTTTACCTGGATAAATAAAAATAGAAGTATCCGCAAAATAAGGTTCAAGTAATAGGTCGCTTCCTTTTTGTTGTGCGGACATTGCAGCACTTTCAATCGATCTGACGGAAGTTGTTCCAACAGCAATGACACGCTTACCTTGTGCTTTTGTAGTTAAAATTGCATCAACCGTTTGTTGTGGCACCTCTACATATTCAGCGTGCATTTTATGATTTTCTACTTTTTCCACTCGTACAGGTTGAAATGTGCCAGCACCTACATGTAGCGTAACGAAAGCAAAATTCACTTTTTTCTCTTTTAGTTGTTGCAACATTTCTTCATCAAAATGCAATCCTGCCGTTGGTGCTGCTACAGCACCTGGTATTTTGTTATATACCGTTTGGTAACGTTCTTTATCTGCATCTTCATCAGGACGATCAATATAAGGAGGGAGAGGCATGTGACCTATTTGTTGCAACACGTCTAAAAGTGCGGCGTTTTTATCACAAAGTTCTAGTTCAAAAAGGCTGTCTTGACGAGAGACTAATTGTACTTGAATACCTTGATTTTCGCCTAATTTATCTTCACCTAAAAATAAAATTGCACCTTCTTTTGGTGATTTAGAGGCTCGTACATGAGCTAAAAAACGATCCTCTGTTAAAATTCGTTCAACGAGTACTTCAATTTTTCCGCCACTCGCTTTACGACCAAACATTCTAGCTGGAATGACTCTAGTATTATTGAATACGAGCAGATCGCCTTCATCGATTAGCTCTAAAACATCAACAAAAGTGCGGTGCGAAATTTGACCATTTTCACCATTAAGTTGTAATAATCGACTGGCACGTCGTTTTGATTTCGGATAACGTGCAATCAATTCATCAGGTAAATCAAAATAAAAATCAGAAACTTGCATAATAATATTAGTCTATTAAAAATGTGGCTAGTCTAGAGGGATTTTAGACATAGCACAAGAAAAAATAAAATAATTTAAGCACAAAAAATCAACGCCCTTAGAAATACGGGCTACAATTTCTCTTAAATTTATTTTTGCTGAGAACCTCCATGGGGATTGCGAGTATTAGTATCAACTAAGTTTCGCATCAATAACGCATAATCAAGACAAATATCTTCAGGGACATCTAAAAATACGAAATGACCATCACCCAGTGCGGTAGAAATTTCTTCATTTTTGCGATTGACCATTCGATCAATTTTAAAAATAATATTGCCTTTAGGTGTCATTAGTTCCACTTCATCGCCTAGCAAAAATTTATTTTTTACTGCAACTTCTGCCATGCCATTTTTGCGTTGCCCTGTAAATTCACCAACAAATTGTTGGCGTTGAGAAATACTGTAACCATAATCATAGTTTTGATATTCATCATGAGTATGACGACGTAAAAAACCCTCTGTATAACCACGATGAGCAAGGCTTTCTAGCGTATCCATTAAACTTTGATCAAAAGGTCTGCCTGCTGCTGCATCATCAATTGCCTTACGATAGACTTGAGCCGTTCTTGCACAGTAATAAAAAGATTTAGTACGCCCTTCAATTTTTAATGAATGTACGCCAAGCTGAGTGAGTTTTTCTACATGTTGTACTGCTCGTAAATCTTTAGAATTCATAATATAAGTGCCATGTTCATCCTCAAATGCTGACATTTGTTCTTGCGGACGTTGGTTTTCTGCTAGTAAAAATACTTTTTCAGTAGTATTGCCAATGCCCAAACTAGGAGCAACATTTTTGACTGAAATATCACCGCACTTTTGCACAATATTGCCAATTTCATCTTCTTTTCCTTCTTCGACTGAATATTCCCAACGGCAAGCATTAGTACAAGTACCTTGATTCGGATCTCGTTTATTGATATAGCCCGACAGCAAACAACGACCTGAATATGCCATACATAATGCTCCATGAACAAAAATTTCGATTTCAATATCGGGTACTTGTTGGCGAATTTCAGCTATTTCTTCTAATGAAAGCTCTCGAGACAAAATTACTCGAGTTAACCCTAATTGTTTCCAAAATTTAACTGTTGCCCAGTTCACGGCATTAGCTTGTACAGAAAGATGCACATCAATTTGGGGAAAATGTTCTCGCACTAACATAATTAATCCAGGATCAGACATAATCAATGCATCAGGTTGCATATCTACGACAGGTTGCAAGTCCTTAATAAAAGTTTTTAATTTAGAATTGTGCGGAGCAATATTAACGACAACGTAGAATTTTTTACCTAAAGCATGTGCTTCATCGATGCCAATTTTCAAGTTAGCATGATTAAATTCATTATTTCTTACTCGCAGACTATAACGAGGTTGTCCCGCATAGACTGCATCAGCACCATAAGCAAAAGCATAACGCATATTTTTCAATGAACCCGCAGGGGAAAGCAGTTCAGGTTTAAAAGTTGTCATAAAAAATCTCTTTCTGATTACAAGTCAGGACCTACGCAGGGTAGGCGGTTAAAACGGGCATTGTACAGAAAAAGTGCGGTAATTTCTACCGCACTTTTAGTTGAAAAAAATCAAGTCAGTTAGATTTTCTTGTTTGATCATATGAATTGATGAAAAACTAAAAAATCTATTCGTTTTGTAAGGAGAAATTAATACTCTAAAAGAAAAAGTAAGATTTTATCTATTTATGTGATTTAAATTGTAAAGCTGATTGATTTATACATAAAAATCGCTAACATAACCGCAATTATACCTATTGGTCGGCATGTCAGCTCACCAAACGTTATACTCTATCGTAATTTTATTTTTTTAGGAACATGAAAAATGAACAAGATTTTTAAAAACAAATATGATCCTACTACAGGGAACACTAAAGCAGTGTCAGAATTAGGAACAAATAAACTTGCCGCATCAAAATCTACCTCTATTTCTCATTCTTTATTATTAACATCAACGCTTGGCACTCACTCACTCTTTCTTTCTTTCTTTCTTTCTTTAGCAACACTTAGCTCAACAGCCTTTGCTACTTCAAACAGTGTTGTGATTAAAATGGATAAATCTTCTAAACCAACTTTAGAACAAGGAACAAAAGACGATTCTGTTATTATTGGTGATCCTAATGAAAATGTAACAAGGTTGTTCAAGTTAGGCACAAGTTATAGTACAGCAACTAAAAGGAGTAGTGATTTTGATAAAGTGATTGTTATCGGCTCTAAATCTGTTGTAGCAGATAATGGTGCGATGGCAATTGGTTATTCGAGTAAAGCAATTGATAATGGTGATATTGCAATCGGATATGAAGCTTATGCCCGTGGCGGATTGGATTCCCAAAATCCCTATAAAACAGGTAAATATGCAGGGCGTTCTGTGGCTTTAGGATATAAAGCAAAAGTAGGGAGTGAACCCCAAAATGGATTTTTTTATAAAAAAGATCAAGATTATTTTGCTTACGGTAGTGTTGCAGTAGGCTCAGAAGCGAATGTTCAATCTTACGGAGGCATAGCCATAGGGGATCGTGCAAAAGTATTGCGGACTTCTGTTGGTAATGGACAGTTTAAAGCAAGAGCGGATAATGGCATTGCAATAGGTAGAGAAGCTATTGTTGAAGGAGATATATCTGTTCAAGAAAGAACATATTTGCAGAATAATTTTCAATCTGGCTATGGGGATAATGAACATAGTGGCGTAGCGATTGGTTATCAGGCAAAATCTAAAAAGTTTAACTCAGTTGCTTTGGGTTCACGCTCGGAGACTACAAGAGAAACGGTTCTTAATTTCAATGAGGATAAAGGTGAAAATACTAATAGCGATACAAGAACATTTATCACTAGCAGTCTCACAGCTTTGGTCAATGGACATGCAAAAGCATTAGGTGTGGTGTCGGTGGGGAAAGACAACACACATTATCGACAAATTATTAATGTCGCTCCAGGTACACAAGCTACTGATGCGGTTAACTTAGCACAATTACGTGGTGCCTATGATGATTTAAATAAAAAAATTGAAGCGTTACCATCAGGTGGCAATGGTGGAACTGCTAAAGCAAAAGAATATGACGTTATTGCTAAAGAAAACGAAACAGATATTGTTGTAGAGCCTGATACTAAAGATCAAAATAAAACAACCTTTAAGTTGTCACTTAATAAAGCAACTGAAATTAAAGAAGGTGCTAACAATACTGATGATGATAACAAAGTCGTCACTTCAAAAGCCGTTGAAACTTATGTGACTAATAAAGTGGGTTCAATTAAAACTACAGAAGTAGAAAAAGACGGTGGTTCTGATGCATTAACAATAACAAAAGATGCTCAAACTAAAGATCACAATAAATATAAAATAAAATTAGATGAATCAGTGCTGATCACTAAATTATCTGAACATGCAAATATTGCTGATCCCGATCATAAAAATGGAGGACGTGGCGATAAAAAACCATCTCTTGTTACGGATAGGCAAGTTCATGATGCTTTAGCTGAAGTGAAATTAAGCTATAAAGCAAATTCAGCCAATGGTAAAACAGTAAAATTATCAGAGGGATTAAATTTTACCGATACAGATAATATTACCGCAAGTGTAGATAATAACGGGGTAGTGAAACATACTCTTAAAGAACAATTGATTAATATTAATTCGATTAATGGAAAAGATGGCGGTTCGCTGACTTTTGATCCAGCTAAAGATCAAGGTCTTTCATTTAGCCCAAAAAATAGTAAACAGGCGACAGTAACTGGATTAACCAATAAAGATTGGGATTCCACAAAAATAGAAAGTGGTAGAGCCGCAACAGAAGATCAATTAAAAGCAGTTGAAGATAAATTGATCAAAAATTCAATCTCTGATGATTTTGCCGTTAAGTATGACGAAAAACAGGAGGGCGGTAAAACAGTTCCAAACAAAGAAAAAATTACGCTCGGTGAAAATAATAAACCTGTTTTAGTGACAAATGTTAAAGATGGTGAAATAAAAGCCAATTCCAAAGATGCCGTAAATGGTGGACAACTGTTTAATGAGCTTGCTAAAAAAGCGAATAAAAATTTGGATAATATCGATCAAGATGGCAAAGATGTAATTTCAAAAATAGCAGTCGGTGCAATCAAAGCGGAAAAAGAACCAAATTCTTCGACCGCACTTTCAGTCAGTGCAGAGCCTGCTGCTGATGGCAAATCAAAGACCATTAAAGTGGGATTGAATGAAAGTACATTAATTCAGAATCTAAGCAATGGGGCAAATATTGCAACGCCTAATAACAGTAGTCCTAAGCTCGTGACAGACAAACAAGTGAATGACTATGTTGGCAATAAAAAACTGATTTTTGCTGATAATGCCAGTGGTAAGCACGAAAGCAAGTTAGACAGCACCTTTAAACTTGTTGGTAGTGATGATATTACGGTTGCTGTGAGTAGCGATACGAATAAACAAGATGGTAAAGCAACTTTTACGTTAAATAAAACTGACACAATTAGCGATCAAAATGATACTAAAAACAAAGTTGCAACCGCAGGTGCAGTGAAAACTTATGTAGACAACGCATTGCAAAAATCAAAAGCTGAAGCGGATGAAACTGCGGTCAAATATGATAATAAAGATAAAAATACCATTACATTAGGCGGAAAAGATTCAGGCAAAGCTCCTGTTGCGATCACAAATCTGAAATCAGGTCTTGGACTTGCTGACGATGATATTACAGGAAATGCAGATACTAATAAGCAAAAAGTCGCTGAAGCAGTAAAAAACTTACTTAAAAATACTGACAAAGAGGCATTACATAAAGCAGTAAATGCTGGTGACTTAAAAGCGATTGCATTATCAGGCTTAGATTTTGCAGGTAACTCAGGAGAAGTTCACCGAAATCTTGGTGAAAAACTGAATATTAAAGGTGCTGGAACAACAGACTCTGCTAATTTTAAAGGAGCTGATGGAAACATTAATGTAAAAGCTGAAAGCACTGATACATTGACTGTAGAACTTGCTAAAAAGTTGAAGAACCTTGAATCTGCTGAATTTACCTCAGAAGAAACGAGAGGAGCAGATGTCAAACAAAAAGTGAAAACTACCATTGACGGTACAGGCACTGTAATCAAAGAAATTGAAGACAGTGGAGTTGATAAAGATGGCGGAAAAACTGCTGAGTACAAACTGGATAAAGTCCTTCTTAAAGATGGGGATAAATCAGCTGCTATAACTGCTGGTGAAACAACAGTAAAAGAGGGAAATAAACAAGTTACCACAACTGGCGATGGCATCTCCATTAAAAATGGCGACAATCAAAGTGATGAAGTGGTTTCGATTAAAAATAACAATGGCAAAGGCGAAATAAATTTTGCTAAAGAAAAAGACGCTCAAGGAAAAGAAGTAGGTACTGGTAAAATCATTGGCTTAGCAGATCTTGCTGATGATGCTGATGGTTCAAGTGCAGCGAACAAAAATTATGTAGATCGAAAACTTAAAACAGCCTTAAGTGATGCTGCTGGTAACCGTCCATTTGATTATTACTTAGATGATGTCAAAGTAAGCAAAGACAAAGACGGTAAATTCTATAAAGAAGAAAACGGTCAAAAACGAGAACTAACAGTAGAAGAAACAGCAAAAGTTGTTATTAAAGCCGAACCGACAACCACACCAATGGTTGTGACCAATATTAAAGATGGCAATTTGTCTCCAACGTCAAAAGATGCAGTTAATGGCTCTCAACTTCATCATGCGACAGGGGCAATGGAGAGAGACGGCAAAATGACGTTTGCGGATGGACGTGATAGAAAACCAGGCAGTGATACCGATGCAGCCGCTAACAAAGGTTTAACCGCACAAGATGGCTTAAATGGTAAAAATGCTAACGATAAAGCCAACGCATTACGCAATGGTGAAGCTGGAACAGTAGTTTATACGGACGATATTGGTAACCGTTTAGTGAAAGCCAATGACGGTAAATACTATAAAACAGAAGATGTTGACGAAAACGGTTTCGCAAAAGCAGATAAAAGTGCGGTCGAAAATCCACAACTTTCTTTTGTCAATGCTAAAGGTGAAACCAATGCTCCAACGGTAGTTGGTAACGCAGCAAGCGGATTAGGTATTGAGACGCCAACAGATGAACAAAAAACTAAGTTGGGTGAACTTGCCAAAGCTGTGGACGATAAAGTAGTAGATGTCGCTAAAAAAGCAAAAACGCTTTCTGCACAAGCGAGAGCATTTTCTGATTTAACGTTAGCTGTAAGTAGTCTAGAACAAGTCATTGATGCAATGCCTGAGGGAGAAGAAAAAGCCCAAGCATTGGCTACTTTAAAAGAGAATAAAGAAGAATTAGCTCGAGTTGAAGCTGGTTTGAAAACTGCTAGAGATGCATTGCAAACTGCAAAAACAGAATTAACAGAAGCAAATAAAGCCTATGATGAAAATTATAATAATATCACTAAAGCAACGGATAAAATCGCTGATTTAGTGAAAGCTGATAGCAAAGCAAAAGTGACTAACGTAGCAACGGTTGGTGATTTACAAGCAGTAGCAAAAGCGGGCTTGAACTTTACTGGTAATGATGATGTGAAAGTGCATAAAAATATCGGTGAAAACTTATCGATTAAAGGTGAGGGCAAGTTTAATAGTGAAACAACCGCAGAAGGTAATATCAAAGTGGAAATTTCACAAGATGGACAAGGTTTAGAGGTCAAATTGTCTGATCGCTTGCAAAATATGACGTCCTTTGAAACTCGTGAAATCAACGGTAAAAAATCTGCTTTAGATGCGAATGGCTTAAAAATTGTTGGTCCAAATGGCGAAACGACAGTTTCACAATTAGGAACTCATATTATTGGCAAGGGAGATAATGCTGGTAAATCAGCTAGTTACATGCTTGATGGCGTAAAAATGCAAGATAAAGATGGCAATACGGCTGAATTTTCAGCAGAAAAAGGATTGAAATTAGCTGGTAAAACAGGTAAACCATCATTTGCTGTAGATAAAAATGGGTTAACACTGAAAGGTCGTAACGGTGATACTATTATAATGAATGGTGATCGTGGAGAAATTACGCTACCCGATGTAAAACCTGATGCGAGTGGAAATGTTGCGGTGAATAAAAATTATGTAGATCGTCGTACCGATGAACTCACAAATCGTTTTAACTCTGCTAATAAAGAAATGCGAGCTGGGGTTGCTGGATCTAATGCTGCCGCATCACTACCGCAAGTTTATATGGCTGGAAAATCGTTAGTTGCTGTGTCAGCAGGAACATTTAAAGGTGAAAGTGCATTTGCAGTGGGCTACTCTCGAGTTAGCGACAGTGGAAAAGTACTATTAAAACTACAAGGTAATAGTAATTCTGCTGGAGATCTTGGCGGTGGAGTTGGTGTAGGCTACTTGTGGTAACTATAATTTTAAATTTATTTTTAGTGCCAGTATGTAGGTTATTTTTCCTTAATTCGCTCTAGTTTAAAAGCTCCTAGCAATTCAATGTTTAGGGGCTTTTTAATTATGCAGTGAATTTGTTTTTTTAAACTTAGTTTGATTAGTGGAAATATTGCATTTGTGACTATTTAATTTAGAATAGAAAATAAAATTATCATGTTATACATTTATGAAAAAAATTATTTTAATTCTATTGTTATTTTTTACCGCACTTTCAAGTTATGCGGGATTTTTTGATAAAAAGCCACATTTTTTAAGTGCTGATGAGGCATTTCAATTTTCAATAGATCAGCAAGATAATAAACTTGTATTACAATGGGATATTGCAGAAAATTACTATTTATATAAAAAAGAAATTTCCCTCACTAATAGTAAAGGGGAATATTTAATATTGGATTATCCTCCTGCAGAAAAATATCAAGACGAATTTTTTGGTGAAACTGAAATTTATCGCAACAAATTGTCATTGTTACTTCCTTTTGAACAACTTAAAGAAAATAAATTGTTGTTAACTTATCAAGGTTGCACGAAAGGATTTTGTTATCCACCAGAAAAACGAGATATTAGTTTAGAAGGTCTCGAATTTTTACAGCCAGAGTCAGAAAATATCGTTACATCAGAAAATGATACACCACTTATAACAAATAATCAGAGTGAACTAGTGCAAAGTTTGTTGAGTAGCAAATGGGCAGTTTTTAGTTTCTTTTTATTAGGTCTAGGATTAGCTTTTACACCTTGCGTATTACCAATGTTTCCTCTTCTATCTGCTATTGTGATAGGGACGCAACAACGTTCTAATACAATTCGATCACTTGCGTTAAGTGTTACTTACGTACAAGGAATGGCATTGACTTATACATTATTGGGCTTAGCTGTTGTTTCTATCGGTCATTCTCTTCAAACTATTTTACAAAGTCCTAGTGTACTTATTGGGTTGTCAGTTCTTTTTGTTTTACTTGCGTTGTCTATGTTTGGTTTATATAGTTTACAGCTACCTTCGTCTTTACAAACGAAATTAACCTTGTTAAGTCAAAAACAAAAGAGCGGTGCATTTGGTGGCGTTTTTGTGATGGGCGTTATCGCGGGTTTGGTCGCCTCACCTTGTACATCAGCACCATTATCAGGGGCATTATTATATGTTGCACAAACAGGAGATTTGTTTTTTGGGGCAATTACATTATATTTATTAGCATTAGGAATGGGACTCCCTTTAATTTTGATCACTGTTTTTGGTAACAGTATTTTGCCCAAATCTGGAATTTGGCTTGATAAAGTCAAAACGAGTTTTGGTTTTGTAATGCTTACGTTACCTATTTTTCTACTTTCTCGTATATTGCCCGAAATTTGGGAAAATTTATTATGGGCCACATTAGGAGCGAGTTTTTTCCTGTGGCTAAGTTTTCAAATGAACAAAAAAGGTTTTAGTTTACTATTGCGTATATTGTTTATTATTGTAGCTATAATTATAGTAAAACCGTTACAAGATTGGGCTTGGCAAACTCAAGGTGAAATGAAAGAATTATCTCAGTTTAATCAATTTCAGCGAGTTAATAGCTACGCTGAACTACAGGAATTGTTACAAAAAGAAAAGAGAATAGTAATGTTAGATTTATATGCAGACTGGTGTGTTGCATGTAAAGAATTTGAAAAATACACTTTCACTGATCCTCAAGTGCGGTTGAAATTCAAAGATATTCTTTTATTACAAATGGATATGACGAGAAATACTCCAGAAAATATAGAATTGATAGAAAAATTACAAATTATTGGGTTACCAACAATCTTGTTTTTTGATGCGAAAGGAAAAGAAATTCCTCATTCTCGTATTAGTGGGTTTATGCCCGCAAGTGAATTTTCCGATTGGTTAACAAAAAAAATCGTTAATAAATAATACTAAATTTCCCCTTTGTTATTAAGTTAAATTGATTTTTTGCATAAAAAATCAATTTAGACTATATAAAAGCAAACGTTTTCGTTATAATGCTGACGATACATTTTTTTATCATAAAAGGAACATTTAATGCAATCTTATCGCCCTATTCATCGAGCTTTATTGAGTGTGTCAGATAAATCTGGCATTGTGGATTTTGCACAAGGTTTAGTTAAACGTGGTGTACAGTTAATTTCTACAGGAGGTACAGCAAAATTACTCGCAGAGAATGGATTACCTGTAACTGAAATCTCTGATTATACAGGGTTTCCTGAAATGATGGACGGTCGAGTGAAAACGTTACATCCAAAAGTTCATGGCGGTATTTTAGGTCGTCGAGATATGGATTCTGCAGTAATGGCGGAACACAGTATTGAACCTATTGATATGGTAGTAGTAAATTTATATCCATTTGCCCAAACGATTGCTAAAAAAAATTGTACGTTAGAAGATGCTGTAGAAAATATTGATATTGGCGGTCCTACTATGGTGCGTTCTGCAGCAAAAAATCACAAAGACGTTGCAGTTGTAGTTAATAATGCCGATTTTGATGCTACTCTTGCAGAAATGGATAATTTACAAAATTCGTTAAGTTTTGAAACACGATTTGATCTTGCAATCAAAGCTTTTGAACATACCGCACAGTATGATGCAATGATCGCTAACTATTTTGGTAAAATGGTGCAACCGTATTTTGCCTCCGATGAGGAAGAAAAAAATAGTAAGTGCGGTGATTTTCCGCGAACATTACATTTGAATTTTATCCGCAAACAGATTATGCGTTATGGTGAAAATTCTCATCAAAAAGCAGCTTTTTATATCGAAAACGATATTAAAGAAGCAAGTGTTGCAACGGCAGTACAGTTACAAGGCAAATCTCTTTCTTATAATAATATTGCGGATACTGATGCTGCTTTGGAATGTGTAAAATCATTTACAGAACCAGCTTGTGTGATTGTAAAACATGCAAATCCTTGTGGCGTTGCATTAGGTGAAAATATTTTGCAAGCTTATCAACGAGCTTATCAAACTGATCCTACTTCAGCATTTGGTGGAATTATTGCTTTTAATCGTACTTTAGATGAAAAAACAGCAAGTGCAATTATTGAACAACAATTTGTCGAGGTTATTATTGCACCTAAAGTGGAAGATCAAGCAAGAGAACGCTTGAAATCGAAAAAAAATGTTCGAGTATTAGAATGTGGTGAATGGGATAAATCACAACAACACCTTGATTTTAAACGAGTAAATGGCGGTTTGTTAGTTCAAGAAGCTGATTTAGGTATGGTAGAGTTAGAAGACTTAGAGGTTGTTAGTAAGCGTAAACCGACAGAAAAAGAGCTAGAAGATTTGTTGTTTTGTTGGAAAGTGGCAAAATTTGTTAAGTCTAACGCTATCGTATATGCAAAAAATGCTCAAACAATTGGTATTGGAGCTGGGCAAATGAGTCGAGTTTATTCAGCTAAAATTGCAGGGATTAAAGCTCAGGATGAAGGATTACAGGTGGCTGGCTGTGTGATGGCTTCAGACGCATTTTTTCCATTTCGTGATGGTATTGATGCTGCTGCAAAAGTTGGTATTGAATGTGTTATTCATCCAGGTGGGTCAATGAGGGATCAAGAAGTGATTGATGCTGCTGATGAACATAATATGGTGATGGTTTTAACTAAAATGCGTCATTTTCGTCATTGATTTTAAAGGATTTTTAAAATGAATATTTTGATTATTGGTAGCGGTGGGCGTGAACACGCATTAGCTTGGAAAGTCGCTCAATCTTCCCTAGCTGATAAAATTTTTGTTGCTCCTGGTAATGCAGGAACCGCACAAGAAAGTGCGGTGCAAAATGTACCAATTTCTGCAACTGATGTGCCAGCTTTAGTTAAATTTGCTCAGCAGAATGATATTGGACTGACAATAGTGGGACCAGAGGCTCCACTTGTACTTGGCGTAGTAGATGCATTTGAACAAGCAGGGTTAAAAATTTTTGGACCTCGTCAATCTGCAGCTCAATTAGAGGGGTCAAAAGCGTTTACTAAAGATTTTTTAACTCGTCATAAAATTCCTACAGCGGAATATCGGGCTTTCACTGAAATTGAACCAGCGTTGAACTATCTTCGTGAAAAAAATGCTCCTATTGTCATCAAGGCTGATGGTTTAGCTGCTGGCAAAGGAGTTATTGTGGCGATGACCTTGCAAGAAGCAGAAAATGCAGTAAAAGATATGCTTGCAGGTAATGCTTTTGGTGATGCAGGACATCGGGTAGTAATTGAAGAGTTTTTAGAAGGGGAAGAAGCAAGCTTTATTGTGATGGTTGACGGAAAAAATGTGGAGCCTATGGCAACAAGTCAGGATCACAAACGTGTTGGCGAAATGGATCAAGGTTTAAATACGGGAGGCATGGGAGCGTATAGCCCTGCACCAGTAGTTACCCCAGAGATTCACCAAAGAATAATGGAGCAAATTATTTATCCTACAGTGCATGGCATGGCATCAGAAAACAATGTTTATAAAGGATTTTTATACGCAGGCCTAATGATCGATAAACAAGGACAGCCTAAAGTGATTGAATTTAATTGCCGTTTTGGTGATCCTGAAACTCAGCCTATTATGATGAGAATGGAATCTGATTTAGTTGAACTGTGTTTGAAAGCCTGTGATGGCGAGCTGGATCAAATTAAGTCTTTGTGGTCAGAACAAGTAGCATTAGGAATAGTATTAGCAGCGGAAGGTTATCCAAACGATTATCGAAAAGGCGATGAAATTAATGGGTTACCGACAGAAACAAAAATGGATGAAAAAGTGTTTTTAGCGGGTGTTAATGAACAAAATGGAAAGTTATTCACAGCTGGTGGAAGAGTGCTTTGTGTAACTAGTTTAAGTAATAGTGTTTTTGAAGCCCAACAAAAAGCACTAAAATTAGCAGAAAAAATACAATGGCAGGGGCGTTTCTATCGCCGAGATATTGGCTATAGGGCAGTGGCAAGAGAAAAACGTTAGAAAAAGACCGCACTTTTTAGAGTGCGGTTAATTATGAAAAATTTTCATCATAGAAATGAAAAATTAACAATAAGATTTTCGTTAAATTTTTACAAATTACAGGTTAAACTAACATTATAAATTGAACAACGAGGATAAGTGCATGTTAAGAAAAAGTATGAATATTGCTGATTACGATCCAGTATTATGGCAAGCTATTCAAGATGAAAACCGCCGTCAAGAAGAACACATTGAATTGATTGCATCAGAGAACTATGCTAGCCCACGTGTGATGGAAGCACAGGGTTCCCAGTTTACTAATAAATATGCTGAAGGTTATCCAGCTAAACGTTATTACGGTGGTTGTGAATATGCAGATATTGTCGAGCAACTAGCTATTGATCGTGCTAAAGAATTATTTGCAGCAGATTATGTCAATGTACAACCTCATTCTGGTTCGCAAGCTAATGCAGCGGTGTATATGGCATTATTACAGCCAGGTGACACTATTTTAGGAATGAGTTTAGCCCATGGCGGACATTTAACTCATGGGGCTTCGGTCAGTTTTTCTGGAAAAATTTATCATGCAGAACAATATGGTATTACAGATGAGGGTGTAATTGATTATGAGGCTCTTCGCCAGCAAGCGATAGCAGTAAAACCAAAAGTGCTAGTAGGCGGTTTTTCGGCTTATTCACAGGTCGTAGATTGGGCAAAAATGCGAGAAATTGCAGATGAAGTAGGAGCATATTTATTTGTAGATATGGCTCATGTAGCTGGCTTGATTGCAGCTGGAGTTTATCCAAGTCCATTGCCACATGCTAATGTAGTGACCACCACAACGCATAAAACCCTTGGAGGACCACGAGGTGGCTTGATCTTGTCAAATGCTAGAGACGAAAATTTATATAAAAGATTGCAAAGTGCGGTATTCCCTGCTGGGCAAGGTGGACCTCTAGTTCATGTGATTGCAGCAAAAGCGGTATGCTTCAAAGAAGCTTTAGAACCTGAGTATAAAATTTATCAGCAACAAGTAGTGAAAAATGCTAAGGCGATGGTAGAAGTTTTCAAACAACGTGGTTATAACGTAGTGTCGAATGGCACTGAAAATCATTTATTCCTTGTTAATTTGGTTAGTCATGGTTTGACTGGTAAGGCTGCAGATGCTGCTTTGGGTAAAGCGAATATTACTGTCAATAAAAATGCAGTTCCAAATGATCCGCAGAAACCGTTTGTTACGTCGGGTATTCGTGTAGGAACACCATCAGTCACTCGTCGTGGTTTTAAAGAAACTGAAGTTACTGAATTAGCTGGTTGGATGTGTGATGTTTTAGATAGCATTGGAAAAGAAAATGAAGCACATGTGATCGAAACAACTAAGCAAAAAGTATTAGAAATTTGCAAACGCTTGCCAGTTTATCCTTAGAATAAAAGATTTAGCTGTTTTAAGTGCGGTGATTTTTTTAAAAGTTTTGAAAAAATTACCGCACTTTTTAATAATAATAAATCTTCAGCCTTGATATTGCAAAATTTTCCCCCATCATCTATCTTGCGAATATAAATTATTTAATGATCTATAAGGAACTATTATGTCTAATCCTTTATTGCAATCTAGTGGGTTGCCACAATTTTCCAAAATTAAACCTGAACATATTCAACCTGCAGTTGAACAATTAATTAAAGAATGTCGAGAGACAGTTGAAGATGTGTTAAAACAACCGCACTTTACATGGCAAAATTTTATTCGACCACTTACAGAAAGTGATGAACGTTTAAGTCGTGCATGGTCTCCAGTAAGTCATTTAAATTCAGTAAAAAATAGTGCAGAATTGCGAGAAACCTATCAAGCCTGCTTACCAATGTTGTCTGAGTATAGTACTTGGGTTGGGCAGCATAAAGGCTTGTATGAAGCTTATTTGCGGTTAAAAAACAGTGCAGAATTTGCTAGTTACAGTCAAGCACAGAAAAAAACAATTGAAAATGCATTGCAACGTTTTGAGTTATCAGGCATTTCTCTTAGTCCAGAAAAACAAAAACGTTATGCAGAAATTGTTGCTCGCTTATCACAACTTACTTCCGATTTTAGTAATAATGTACTTGATGCAACTATGGGGTGGGATAAAGTAGTTGAAGATGAAAATGAACTAAAAGGATTACCTGAAAGTGCATTGCAGGCTGCAAGAGCTTCAGCAGAAGCGAAAGGACAAAAAGGTTATCGCTTTACTCTTGAAATTCCAAGTTATTTACCCGTGATGATGTACTGTGAAAATCGAGCTTTGCGTGAAGAGATGTATCGTGCCTTTGTAACGCGTGCATCAGATCAAGGACCGAATGCGGGTAAATGGGACAATAGTGCAATTATGGAAGAAATTCTCCGTTTGCGAGTAGAAATTGCGAATTTACTTGGATTTAACACTTATACAGAGCGTTCTCTCGCTACTAAAATGGCAGAAACACCAAAGCAAGTATTTGATTTTCTTGAAGATCTTGCTAAACGCTCAAAACCGCAAGGGGAGCGAGAACTGGCTGAATTAAAGTTATTTTGTGAAAAAGAATTTAACTTTACTGAGCTTGAATCTTGGGATATTAGCTTTTATAGCGAAAAACAAAAGCAAAAATTGTATGCTATTAGTGATGAAGAGCTTAGACCTTATTTCCCTGAGAATAGAGTAATTAAGGGCTTGTTTGAAGTATTAAAACGCGTATTTAATATCCAAACAGTAGAACGTTTTGACGTGGATACATGGCATAAAGATGTACGATTTTTTGATCTAATTGATGCTAATGGGAAATTAAGAGGGAGCTTCTACTTAGATTTGTATGCTCGTGAGCATAAACGTGGTGGAGCATGGATGGACGATTGTATTGGACGTGATTGTAAAACCGATGGTTCAATTCAAACCCCAGTAGCATATTTAACTTGTAATTTTAATGCACCAGTAGGAGGAAAACCTGCATTATTTACTCATGATGAAGTAACAACACTATTCCACGAATTTGGGCATGGTATTCATCATATGCTTACTCTTGTTGATATACCCGAAGTGGCGGGAATTAATGGCGTTCCTTGGGATGCGGTTGAATTACCAAGTCAATTTCTAGAAAATTGGTGCTGGGAAGAAGAGGCTTTAGCTTTCATTTCAGGACACTATGAAACAGGTGAACCATTGCCAAAAGAAAAATTAGATCGTTTATTAAAAGCCAAAAATTATCAAGCTGCAATGTTTGTGTTACGACAATTAGAATTTGGGTTGTTTGATTTCCGTTTACATCATGAATTTGATCCGAATAGAAATAATCAAATTTTAGATATATTAAATCAAGTAAAATCTGAAGTCGCAGTGCTAAAAGGTGTTGAATGGGCGAGAACGCCACATAGTTTTAGCCATATTTTTGCTGGTGGTTATGCTGCTGGATATTACAGCTATTTATGGGCAGAAGTACTGTCTGCAGATGCTTTTTCTCGTTTTGAAGAAGAGGGTATTTTTAATCAAAATACTGGTCAATCTTTCTTAGACGAAATTTTAACTCGAGGGGGTTCAGAAGAACCAATGGAATTGTTTAAACGCTTCCGTGGACGTGAACCAAAACTTGATGCTTTGCTAAGACATAAAGGCATTGAATAATTTAGGCTCTCTAAATAGATAAGTAAATACTTATCTGTTTTCGCTGATTGAATAAAAAGGGTATGCTAGAAATCATACCCTTTTTACATGTCAAAATTACTACTTTTACAATTAATTTAAAAATTTATTCGTTAACAAAATTGCAATTATTATTAAATAATATCTAACAAAAAAATATAAATTTTATATTTTTTATTGATTTATATGAAAAGATAATGATATTTTGTTTGTTTTTATGACTATTTTGGGTTATATCTATAGTAGCAACACAACAATTATTATTTTTTATTGATAGAGGTTATTATGATTCAACCGTATGCAAATATGCGTAGTAATATCAGCATGTTAGGTCATTTTCTTGGAGAGACACTAACTGATGCACAGGGAAAAGATATTTATGATCTAGTTGAGAATATTCGAGTATTGTCTCGCAATTCAAGAGCTGGAGATGAAGACGCTCGCAATAAATTATTAGAGACTTTATCAACAATTTCTAATGATAATATTATTCCTGTAGCACGTGCATTCAGTCATTTTTTGAATTTAACAAACATTGCAGAACAATATCAGACAATTTCTCGTCGGCATGTAGATCAAGTATCTTCTGATCGTTCTTTAGAGGCTTTATTTCGTCGTTTAAAATCACAAAATCTACCTAAAGAAAAAGTTATTGATACGGTTGAAAAATTAGTAATTGAATTAGTACTCACAGCTCATCCAACAGAAGTTACTCGTCGTTCATTAGTGAATAAGCATGCAGAAATTAATCGTTGCTTAAGTTTGTTAGAACATAATGATTTAACAGAGTCTGAAATTCATAAATTAAAACGCCGTTTAATGCAATTAATTTCATTAGCTTGGCATACTAATGAAATTCGTACACAACGCCCAACTCCTGTTGACGAAGCAAAAGCTGGTATTGCAGTTATTGAAAATAGTTTATGGAAAGCAGTGCCTGAATTTTGTCGTCGAATTAATTTACATTTAGAACAAAGTTTTGGTATTCAACATGATGTAGAGTTATCTCCTATTCGTTTTTCGTCTTGGATTGGCGGAGATCGTGATGGTAATCCATTTGTTACTGCTCAAACAACTAAGCAAGTTTTAGTTCTACATCGATGGAAAGCTGCTGAATTATTTTTAGAGGATATAAAAAATTTAACTGATGAACTCTCGGTTGTTCATTGTACGGCGGAATTTAGAGCAAAATATGGAGACCATTTAGAACCTTATCGCTTTGTTATCAAAGAGCTAAGAGAAAAATTAAAGAAAACGGTTAGTTACTATGGCGAAATTCTTGCTGATAAAATAGTTACTATCAGTACAAATGAAATTTTAACGGAAGATAAGCAATTATGGGAGCCTCTTTATGATTGCTATCGTTCTTTACATCAATGTGGTATGCGTATCATCGCCAATGGTGCCTTATTAGATTGCTTACGTCGTGTGCGTTGTTTTGGCTTAACGTTAGCTCGTTTAGATATTCGTCAAGAAAGTACTCGTCACTGTAAAGCGATAGCAGAGATTACTCGTTATATCGGTTTAGGTGACTATTCACAGTGGAGTGAAGATGATAAACAGGCTTTTTTGATTCGTGAACTAAGCTCACGCCGTCCATTGTTGCCGAAAAATTGGGAGCCTTCATTAGAAACTCAAGAGGTCTTAGATACGTGTAAAATTATTGCTGAACAATCTGAAGGGAGTATTTCTTGCTATATTATCTCGATGGCTCGAACAGCCTCTGATGTACTAGCCGTACATTTATTATTAAAAGAAGCTGGTGTTACTTATCATTTACCTGTCGTACCACTTTTTGAAACCCTCGATGATTTAGATGCTTGTGAACAGGTTATGAATCAATTATTTAATATTGGTTGGTATCGTGGCGTAATTAACAATAAACAGATGGTGATGATTGGTTATTCTGACAGTGCTAAAGATGCAGGTATGATGGCGGCATCTTGGGCACAATATCGGGCTCAGGAGAAACTTGTTAATTTAAGTGAAAAACTTGGTATTGAATTAACATTATTTCATGGCAGAGGAGGAACCATTGGACGTGGTGGTGCACCTGCTCATGCTGCATTGTTATCACAACCTCCTCGTTCATTAAAAAATGGCTTGCGAGTCACAGAACAAGGGGAGATGATTCGGTTTAAGCTAGGTTTACCAGAAGTTGCGGTAGCGAGTTTTGATCTTTATGCAAGTGCGGTATTAGAAGCCAATTTATTACCACCACCTGAGCCAAAAAATAGTTGGCGTGCAGTAATGGATGAGTTATCTGATTTATCTTGTGATATTTATCGTAATATTGTAAGAGGCGACAAGGATTTTGTTCCTTATTTTCGTTCTGCTACACCTGAACAAGAATTAGCTAAATTACCTTTGGGATCGAGACCATCAAAGCGAAATCCAAATGGGGGAGTAGAAAGTTTACGTGCAATACCTTGGATATTTGCATGGATGCAAAATCGCTTAATGCTTCCTGCGTGGCTTGGTGCTGGTGCTTCAATTCGTCAAGTTATTGAGCAAGGGAAGTTACAAATTATAGAGGAAATGTGTAAAACTTGGCCTTTCTTTTCGACTCGAATTGGCATGCTAGAAATGGTGTTTAGCAAGGCAGATTGCTGGTTATCAGAACACTATGATCGTCATTTAGTTAAATCTGAACTTTGGTATTTAGGACAGTCTTTACGTGAGCAATTACAGCAAGATATTAAAACTGTATTATCGCTTTCTCACGAAGATCAACTGATGTCAGATTTACCTTGGGTTGCGGAATCTATCGCACTACGCAATGTTTATACAGATCCTCTCAATTTGTTACAAGTTGAATTACTACGCCGTTTCCGTCAAAATCAGGAAAGTCCGAATCCTGATGTTGAGCAAGCACTGATGATTACTATAACTGGGATTGCTGCAGGAATGCGAAATACTGGTTAAATTATAAACTACAGATAAAATTAAAGTGCGGTGTTTTTAACCGCACTTTATGTTAATATGCACAGATTTTAATGAGGTATAGGTAGAAAATGATGGCAGATCACCAAGTAACTAAACTTGATCCTGATACAGCAATTGATATTGCTTATGATATTTTTCTAGAGATGGCTGGAGAGAATTTAGAACCAGCAGATATTGTGTTGTTTAATTTAGAATTTGAGCAACGAGGAGCTGTAGAATTTGTTGAAACAGCAGAAGATTGGGAACAAGAAATTGGTGTATTAGTTGATCCAAATGAATACGCAGAAGTATGGATTGGATTAGTTAACGAGCAAGATGAAATGGATACAATATTTGCGAAATTTTTAATTTCACATCAAGAAAGTGACCGAGAATATCATGTGGTTTGGGCAAAATAGCAAATCTGTATGTTTTTTGTGCAAACTAACTTGTGATTAGCTCTTTTTATGAGAAACTGTTTGCTAATTCATTTAAGTTTTGCTATTTATACCGCTTTTAAAAAAACAACCGCTGCTTAAAAAATTTGCTGGTTAATAGTCAAAAACAGCTAAATAAACGGATAAATTACTAACGAGGAGAACCAAATGAGCAACGCTTCTTTAAGTCTATTGACATCAGCGGGTGTCGAGCCTTACCAAGCCAAAGAAGACGAAGAGTACATGAATGAAGATCAACTTCTTCATTTTAAAAAGATTTTACAAGCATGGTATGAGCAAATTCGTGAGGAAACCTCGCGTACAGTAGCTCACATGCAAGATGAGGCTGCAAATTTTCCTGATCCAGCAGATCGAGCGACTCAAGAAGAGGAGTTCAGCTTAGAATTACGTACTCGTGATCGTGAGCGTAAATTAATGAAAAAAATTGAACATACCTTAAAAAAATTAGATACGGGTGATTTTGGTTATTGTGAGTCTTGTGGCGTCGAAATTGGTATTCGTCGTTTGGAAGCTCGTCCTACAGCTGATCTTTGTATTGATTGTAAAACCTTAGCAGAAATTCGAGAAAAACAAATGATCGGCTAATTGCGTTTAGCATTGAAAAGTGCGGTAATTTTTACCGCACTTTTAACTTATACACTTTATCTTCTAAGGGGTTAATTATTTTAACACTAATTAAAAACCTGTTTAAAAGGCATAAATCTCAGCTTATTGCTGAGCCAGAATCACAACAGGCGGTGGACAGGAAGAAAAAAACACCGAAAAAGACTGTTCAGCAAAATGAAATTTCCGTTACGTCTAGTGCACTTAGCAAATCTAAAAATGGTGATTATCGTTATGGTAAAAATCATATAAAGGCTTCTCAATACGGTATTCATCCACGTATGATTAGCCGAAATGCCCTTATCGTTATAGAAAAATTACAGCGTCAAGGTTATCAAGCTTATGTTGTTGGTGGCTGTATTCGAGATTTGTTATTGGGTAAGCAACCGAAAGATTTTGATGTGGCAACTAATGCTCGTCCTGAGCAAGTACAACAAATTTTTCAACGTCAATGTCGCTTAGTTGGACGACGTTTTCGCTTAGCTCATATTATGTTTGGACGAGAAATTATTGAAGTGGCGACTTTTCGAGGTAATCACCAACAGCACCATAATGAGCGTCAATCAAAGCAAAGTGATGAAGGCATGATTTTGCGTGATAACGTGTATGGTACGTTAGAACAAGATGCAGAAAGACGAGATTTTACTGTTAATGCACTATATTATAATCCACAAAATAATACGATTATTGACTATTTTAATGGCTTACAAGATCTAAAAGATGGTAAGTTAAAGATTATTGGTGAAGCAAAAGTACGCTATCAAGAAGATCCTGTACGTATGTTACGTTCTATTCGTTTTATGGCGAAGTTGGACATGTTTTTGCAAAAAGCTAGTGATTTACCTATTTTTCAGCTCGCTCCTTTATTGAAAAATATTCCGCCTGCACGTTTATTTGATGAAAGTTTGAAATTATTACAAAATGGCTATGGAGTAAAAACTTACCAATTGTTGCGTCAATATCATTTGTTTGAACAACTCTTTCCATCTCTTATCCCTTATTTTACTGAAAAAAGCGATAGTTTTGCCGAGCGTTTGATCTTAGCTTCACTGACATCTACTGATGAACGTATTGCGGATAATTTACGTATTAACCCTGCTTTTCTATTTGCGGCATTTTATTGGTATCCACTAAGAGAAAAAGTCGAAATTTTAAAGAATGAAGGAGGATTGCATAATCACGATGCTTATGCGTTAGCTGCTAATGATATTTTAGATAGCGTTTGTCGTACTTTGGCGATACCACGTCGCTATACGGCAGTAATTCGAGAGATTTGGTCTTTACAGCTACAATTATTAAAACGCAATTCAAGATCTGCTGAAAGAGTAATGTCTTCCCCAAAATTTAGAGCAGCTTTTGATTTACTAGTAATGCGTTCACAAATTGAAGGTGGAGATATTGTAGAGTTAGCTGCTTGGTGGCATGAGTATCAATTTAGCAATGAAGAACAACGACAAAAGCTATTGCAAGAACAACATCGTAAAAATCCACCAATAAAGAAAAAGCACTACCGTTATCGTCATAATAAAAAGACAAAGGTGCGAACATCATGAGTGTTGTTTATATCGCACTAGGAAGTAATTTGAATTGTCCCGCTGAGCAACTTCGTATGGCGATTTCAGCATTGCGACAGTTGCCTTTGTCAAAAGTAGTTGCAGTAAGTTCTTTTTATGGTAGTAAACCACTTGGACCACAAGATCAGCCTGATTATGTGAATGCAGTGTTGTGCTTACAGACTGAATTAGCACCTCTCGCTTTACTTGACGAATTACAACGCATTGAAAATCAGCAAAAGCGTGTAAGATTACGTCGCTGGGGAGAACGTACGTTGGATTTAGATATTTTACTGTATGATAATTTGATACAACAAACTGAGCGTCTTAAATTGCCCCATTACGATATGCAAAATCGAGAATTTGTGATTATCCCTTTATTGGAGATAGCACCCAGCTTGGTATTGCCTTGTGGTACAAACCTAGTTGAATTAGCAAGAAAATTTTCTGACCATAAAATGGAAAAATTTTAGTCTTCTTCTAATCCCGCTCTAATTCTCGGTTCAAAAAAATCGTAGTCCACTAAGAATGCATCATGTCCATAGTCAGAGTGAAATTCGTGGTAATGAAGATCTACACCATTTTCGATTAAAAGTTGCTTGCTTTTGTGTAGATCAGCTAATTTAAATAACTGATCACTAGTAACAGCTACTAGAGTATAACGGGCTTTTATTCGAGAAAGTGCGGTATCAATATTTGCATAATTTATAGCGGGATCATACAAATCTAAAGCACGTAATAGGTGTAAATAGCTATTGGCATCAAAGCGTTCTAAAAATTTTCTTCCTTGATAACTCAAATAAGATTCTACTTGAAAATAGTCTCCTAAAAAGTGGTTATCTGTTTTTATTGCTCTACCAAAAGCTTTTGTTAGTTGTTTATCTGTACGATAAGTTAGCATTCCTAGCATGCGAGCAATAGCTAATCCTTGTAGCGGAGGAGTTTTATCGTAGTAATCTCCGCCGTGGAAATTTGGATCTGAAATAATTGCTTGTCGCATAACATGATTGAATCCTATAGCTTCTGCACTAAATTGTAGTGATGAACACAAATTTACTACTCTATTGACAAAGTCAGGGTAGTCGATTGCCCATTGAGTTGCTTGCATACCACCAAATGAGCCTCCGATTACAGCGTATAAATGGGGAATTTGTAGATAATCTAGTAGTGCTTTTTGCACTTTGATCATATCTTGTATGATTACATTAGGAAATTGACTGCCATAAACACGGGAAGTATTGGGGTTGATTGAAGCAGGGCCTGTAGTTCCTTTACAACCTCCAAGTACATTAGAACAAATAAAAAAATAGCGAGAAGTATCTAGTGCTAGACCAGTCCCCATAAAATTTTGCCACCAGCCTGATTGTTCAGAAGCGATAAAATAAGGTTCAGCATCTCCAGTTAAAGCATGGCAAATTAAGATAGCATTTGTTTTTTCAGCATTTAATTTCCCATATGTTTGATATGCGACTTCAATTGATGATAATTGTCCGCCTAAAATAAGTTCTAATGGTTTTTCCGTAAATAATGTGACTTTTTTTACAGCCATTTTTTCTTCCATCAATGTATTTTCCAAAATTAATTCATATAAACTACCTTTAGCCTTTATTGTTGTCAAGAAATTTTAGACATCTAAACATCTAGACGTTTTTACGGTTCTAAAAATCGATAAATTTATTGAGATTAGTATAAACTTTGTCTAAACTTAAGTAATGAAAAAAAGATTAGAATTAATTTTTGTCAGTAGAGAGAAAAATAACAAGTTGAAATGGCGTAGTAAGTTAGTAAAAAAAATTGCTAAATATTTGACCGCACTTTTAGCTTTTTTTGTTTTTATATTGATTTTAACGGATCTAGCAATTGGATTTTATGTGCGACAAGGGATTTATTCAGAATTAGATAAGATTCCTCACCGACCTTATGGCTTATTATTAGGTACAGCAAAATATTTTTCTCGCAATACACCAAATTTATTTTATCAACGTCGTTTATTAGCAGCTGAGGAGCTGTTTAAAGCTCAAAAAGTAGATTATTTATTACTCAGTGGTGATAACCGTACTGAATCTTATAATGAACCTCGTACGATGTATAAAGATTTACGTAAAATGGGTATACCTGAAATTTTCATGTACATGGATTTTGCAGGGTTTCGTACTTTAGATTCAATAATTCGAGCAGATCAAGTATTTAAAGCCCATTCTATTACGATTATTACGCAAAAATTCCACTGTGAGCGAGCATTATTTATTGCTAAATACCATAATATTGATGCAATTTGTTATGCTGCAGGTTATCCAGAAGGGTATCATTTCGTGCGATTTCGTGAATTTTTTGCTCGTATCCAAGCTTTGTGGGATTTATTAATTGAAAAACAGCCCCATTTTCTTGGTGATCCTGAGCCACTACCACCACCTATCGCAGTACCCACTAACTACTAGAGCAAATTAACTGATTTAAAATGCGGCTTTAATAACCGCACTTTTTTAATAATGCACAGAATAGACTTTAAATTTAGTTGTGTTATCTAAAATACGATAAGAGCCAAAATGTTGCGTTAACATTTCACCATATGGAAGAAAACTGTTAGCGACTATTCGTAATTCTCCACCAGGATTTAAATGCCATTTTGCTTGAGAAATTAATTCATAAGTCGCACGGTAGGCAGTATCTGTTCCGCTATGAAAAGGAGGATTGGAAACGATTAAATCAAATTTGTCTTGAATATGAGAAAAGACATCACTTGCAATAACTTTTCCAGTTAGTTGGTTTTCTTTGAGAGTTCGTTCAGCGGATGCTAAAGCAACAGCATGAATATCTGTTAAAGTCACTTCAGCTTGTGGATTACATTTTTTAATATAACAGCCAATAGCTCCAGTTCCACACCCCATATCTAAAACTTTACCACTGATAGGTTGATTTAAAGTAGAAAGTAATAGCGTTGTACCAGCATCAATTTCTCCGTCATTAAATACACTAGGTAAGCTGAAAAGAGAAAGAGATTCTGCTTGTGGTAGTTGCTTGATTTTCCAAAACTTATTTAAGTTAAAGTGCGGTGGATTTTGTAACGAAAAGTGATATAAACCACAACGTCTAGCACTGTCAATTTTAGCAATATTACCATGAGGTGAAAGCAATTTTTCTACTGAACGTACACCACAGCGATTCTCACCAACAATCAAAAATTCTTGACCTAACTTTACCTGAGACAAAAGTTGCATTAATTGAAAGTTTGCTTCTTGTTTGTTTTTTATCCAGTAATAAATAATCAATTCTTGCTGTGGTTTATATTCCAGATTGAAATTCACTGCATCTTTATCTTTAGCATAATCGAAATACCAAGACCAAATTTTAATTTCTTTAGCAATATTTTGAATTTGTTGTGGAAAATTATCACGTATACCGCCACAAAAAAGGATAGTTTTGTGACTAAATAAATTTAAATGACGCTCTAAAACTTGACTTTCAAGGGAAATCACTATTTTTATCCTATAATTAAACTGTATTTTTAAACAGCTGAACAAAATCGCATTCTACTTAGATTAACTGCAAAAAGCAAACTGAAATTTGCTCCTTTAGCTGTTAGCAGGTAGAATGAGGCGAGATTTTTGCAGGTAGATAAAATGGATAGACGAGATTTACTTTTACAACAAATGGGGATTACTCAGTGGCAATTATACCGCCCAAATGTATTTAAGGGAGCTATTAATATCCCTGTGAAAGATCATATTCGTTTGATTATTATTTCAGAACAAGTAATTGACAAAAATAACGGATTATTAAGGGATATTTTACAAGCCGCAAATGTTTCCCTTAAAGATTGCTTATGTATTGATTTTAATTCTGTGGTGTATTTAAACATTCAGCACAAAGTTGGTTATTGGTTATTAACAGAAAATGAAGAAAAATATGATCGCACTTTACCTTATTGCGTACATAAAACTACTTTTTGGCATTCAGAAGATTGGGAAAAATTAAGAGTAAATCCTAAAATCAAATGTCAATTATGGCAACAAATACAGGAATGTTAACAATGGCAATTGTGTCTTTGATTACAGAACAAGATTTTGAAGTTTTATATCAAATTGAGCAACTAGCTCATCAAGTGCCTTGGTCAAAAGGAATACTGAAGAATAATCAAGGGAAAAACTACTGTAATCTCAAGCTTGAAGTTAGTGAAAAGAAAATTATTGGTTTTGCAATTTGTCATTGTGTCTTAGATGAAGCGACACTATTTAATATTGCAATTGCCCCTAATTTCCAAGGACAAGGATTTGGAAAATTCTTGCTAAATGCATTGATTGAAAAATTACGTCAGCAAAATATTGTTACACTTTGGCTTGAAGTCCGTCAGTCTAATCATACAGCATTGAAACTCTATCAACAATTTGGATTTAATCAAGTAGATATACGAAAAAATTATTATCCTACTTCTGATGGAAAACGAGAAAATGCAATTATAATGGCGTTATCACTTTAAAAATATTTGTGTGATGTGATTATAAGTATAACAAGTTAACTATCAACATTAATTTATTTTTTCTATAGTTAATTAATGGAATAGTATGCTTTTTAGTGTTTTTAGAGAGATTGATGAAAAAACTTTAATTAATCTACGCAAACGTTTTCATTTTTTTGTTAGAATAGTGCGGTTGTTAATCGCTTTATTTTTTAGAGAGTATTCATCGTGAGCAATTATATAGATTTACTTATTATTGGAATTATTGTTTTTTCCGTAATTGTTAGCCTGTTACGAGGTTTTGTTCGTGAAGTGATGTCTCTTGCTACATGGATTGTTGCCTTTTTAGTAGCAAGTAAATTTTATCCTTATCTTACCCCTTACTTAACTCAAATTGATCCTCTTTATTTACGAAATGGTACTGCAATTGGTGTTTTATTTATTCTAACATTGATTGTTGGTGCAACCATTAACTATATTTTAGGTCAGTTAGTAGATAAAACAGGATTGTCTGGTACAGATCGAATTTTAGGCGCCTGTTTTGGATTGTTACGTGGAGTGCTAGTTGTAGCAGCATTGTTATTTTTTGTAGATACTTTTACTAATTTTAATCAAAATGAATGGTGGAAATCATCAAAGCTAATACCGCACTTTGGTTTTATTGTGGAGTGGTTTTTTCAACAGTTACAAGCTAATTCGACTTTTTTAAATCAAAAATTATCTTAATTGAGGTGAATATTTTATGTGTGGAATTGTGGGTATAGTCAGTCAAAGTGCGGTAAATCAACCTATTTACAATGCACTGACATTGTTGCAACATCGAGGGCAAGATGCTGCAGGGATTATTACTATTGATGATGAAAACCGATTTCGTTTACGCAAATCAAATGGATTAGTTAATGATGTTTTTAGACAAGAACATATGTTGAGATTGCAAGGCAATGCAGGGGTTGGTCATGTGCGGTATCCTACCGCGGGTAGTTCTAGTGTTTCTGAAGCTCAGCCGTTCTACGTTAATTCACCTTATGGGCTAACTTTAGTGCATAATGGAAATTTAACTAATTCAGAAGAGTTAAAAGAAAAACTATTTAATCTTGCACGTCGTCATGTGAATACTAATTCTGATTCCGAGATTCTACTTAATATTTTAGCTTATCATTTAGATAAAACAGAGCACCCGCATCTATCCGCAAAAGATATTTTTGATGCAATTAAAGCCACACATAGAGATATTGAGGGGGGATATGCTTGTATTGCAATGATTATTGGACAAGGTATGGTTGCATTTCGAGATCCTCATGGTATTCGACCTCTAGTTCTAGGTAAACGTGTTGATGAAAATGGCTTTACGGAATATATGTTTGCTTCAGAGAGTGTTGCTTTAGATATTGTTGGGTTTGAGATGGTGAGAGATGTTTTGCCAGGTGAAGCTATTTATGTAACTTTTGATGGTCAGTTATTTGCACAGCAATGTGCAAATAATCCTATACTTTCACCTTGCATTTTCGAATATGTCTATTTTGCTCGACCAGATTCTTACATTGATGGTGTATCTGTTTATGCTGCTCGTGTTCACATGGGAGAACGATTGGGTGAGAAGATTGCTCGTGAATGGCAAGATTTAGACATTGATGTCGTTATTCCTATCCCTGAGACTTCTAATGATATTGCTTTGCGAATTGCTCATTGTTTAAATAAACCTTATCGTCAAGGTTTTGTCAAAAACCGTTATGTAGGTCGAACCTTTATTATGCCAGGACAAACACAACGCGTTAGTGCAGTACGTCATAAATTAAACACTATTTCATCAGAATTTAAAGATAAAAATGTATTATTAGTAGATGACTCTATTGTGCGAGGTACAACATCTAAACAAATTGTTGATATGGCAAGAGCAGCGGGGGCGAAGAAAATTTATTTTGCTTCAGCGGCCCCTGAGATTCGTTATCCAAATGTCTATGGGATTGATATGCCAACAAAGAATGAACTGATTGCTCATGGACGTACAGTAGAAGAAATTGCAGAGCTTATTGGTGTTGATAAGCTAATTTTCCAAGATCTTGAAGCATTGACTAGTGCGATACAACAGGAAAATCAGGCAATTAAATTTTTTGACTGTTCAGTGTTTACTGGCGAATATGTGACAGGTACAGTGTCTGAATCCTATCTAAATAATATAGCGTTACAACGCAGCGATGCAGCCAAACGAAAACGCGAGAAAGACGCTACTAATCTTGAGATTCATAATGAACGCTAATTTTAATCATCTAAATTCGAAAAAGTTAATTATAGCTCTAACGGGTGCTTCGGGGGCAATTTATGGTATTCGTTTATTAGAAGTATTACAATCAATTAAACAAATTGAAACACATTTAATTATTAGTAATGCAGCGAAGCAAACTATTGTCGCTGAAACGGACTATAACATACAGCAAGTGCGGTCATTAGCAGATGTCGTTTATGATAATCGAGATATTGGTGCAGCAATTTCATCGGGATCTTACCGCACTTTAGGAATGATTATTTTACCTTGTTCAATTAAAACACTATCGGCAATTACACATAGTTACAGCGATGATTTAATTACTCGAGCCGCTGATGTATGTTTAAAAGAAGGTAATCCTTTAATTTTATGTGTAAGAGAAACACCATTGCATTTAGGTCATTTGCGTTTAATGACTCAAGTAACAGAAATTGGAGCAAGAATTGTCCCATTAGTTCCTGCTTTTTATCATAGACCGCAAAGTATTGATGATATTATCAATCAAAGTATTAATCGGTTGTGTGATCAATTTGGAATTCAACTAGAAAAAGAATTGTTTCAACGTTGGAATGGAATTAAAAAAGACGAGATAATTTAGTTATTTTTTCGTAATAAAAAACCAAATAAATGACCGCACTTTTTAGTCAAAGTGCGGTCTTTTTTTGATTTGAATTTATAAATAGAATAACAAGAAGATATTATAAAATTAATTTATGATCTTCATACTTTTATGTATAAATAGTATTATCAATATTACTTATACTTATTGCTTCTATCAAGTAAAATTATTTTGACTTAACTTTAAAGGTATGTGTGTTAGATAAATATTGAAGTCACTTATTTCAAATTTCATACTTACAATAAGTTCTTTAATAAACGAAACTATATTGTTAGCCGATAAATTAACTTCATAAAAAATACCTGTTTTTTCAATCTCTTTAGCATTTCTTAATTTTTCTTTATCATTAGTCAAGTATATTTTTTTGGCTTTTCCTGGAGTATAATTTTTATTGGCTAAATTTATTAAAAGAGAATCATTTAAACCATACATTAATAACATAAACTTACTTAATAAATCTGCCCAACTATTTACTCTTATAAATTCACTATCAAAATCAAATCCGCTAGGTTTATTTCCTGTAAAATTATGATATTCAGTAATACTAAAACAAACTTCATTATTTTTTTGTTTAGATAGCATTTCATTCTTATAAGCAAATTTATTAATAAGAATATTTGCTAGATTTGTTGCTCTATTTAAAATAGAATTTTCGTCCCATTTTTTAGCACTTAAAACATCTTTATTTAAAATATTTGCTTTAGAATTTTCTTTAATAATTTTTTTCTTTTGTTTAAATGGTCTTGTTCCCAATTCGCTATTGTATCCTGTAAATGTTAAATTACCCAGTGTGTGAAGATAATTATCATATATTTTTTTATATTCTTCTTCATTACTAATTTCTTGCTTCCATATTGTAGCATTTTCTTTTTGAGGGAATATATGTTCAATAGTTAAATAGTTAAATTACTAGTATCTATTTTCTCTTTTGATGAGTTTTCTATTGATGATAAAATAAATCGACAGATTGTTTTTTTATAAAGCGGTTTATATAATAAAGCTTCTTTAAATTCTTTATCGCTAGGCATTCTATCATTTGCTTTTAGATTATTTAAGAATGCAATGAAACGAATAGAGTAATTATTAAATTCACTATTTATTGCTCTAATATAGAGAGATTTCATAAACTTAGCTAAATTATTTGATCTTTCACAAGATATTATACGAATAAGATAGGTTAATAAATATTCTAAAACATTACAAAGATCATTTTTTGATATATGTTTATTTTCAAAATCATTAAATATTCTAAATATAAACGGTAACACGGTTGTTTGTTTGATTGTAGCAAATGCTTTAAGATATTTTGCAATTTCATTTTCATAAGGATTTATCGTTCCTATGAATGCACCATAATATTTTGATATTTGCTTTAATATGCTTAAAATTTCTTTATGATTAGATTCTTTTTCTTCACAATATTCTTGAAATAGTCTATATGCATTCTTAACGTTTACTGTTTTATTAATTTGTGAATTTAAAAAATTTATAAAGAAGTTCTCTAAGTTTTCATATTCAACATTTTTTTCTATTTCTAACCAGTATTCATTATATAATTCATCTTGATTTTCATCATCCATTAATAGATAATTCCTAATAAGATCTGCCAAACTTAATTCTAATCCTGTTGAATTAATAGATTCAAATATCTTCTGTGGTTTATCTTTTTGGGATTTGTCTAAAATAATTTCCACTATTTCTAACTGTTTTATTCCTTCTAAAATATCTTCAAATTTATTTCCTTCTTTCAATGTATCATCTATTAATTTTTTAAACGTAATATAATTTTTATATACATTTGAATTTCTATCCATATCATCAATTTTACCACTAATTAAAAGTAGTAGTTGTTGGTTATCAGATTTTACTGGTTTAAGCTTAACTTTATATTCCTCTTTACAATTCCTATTAAACATCACATCATGAATTTCGTTCCTAATTCTAGCCGAAATATTTTTTGTCGCATCATATAATGCTTGTAGCAAAATATATACAGTTGTTATTCTTTGTTGCCCATCAATTATGAGTACTTCATTTAATCTACTTCCTACAGTATCCTCTATATAAACAACAGTTCCAGTAAAATGTTGAATATCAAGCTCACTTGCTTTCATTATATCTTTATATAATTTTTGACACTGTATACTAGTCCAGTTGTAATTTCTCTGATATACAGGAACTTTAAAAACCCTTCTATTTTTTTCTAATAGATCAGAAAACAACCATACCTTATTAGCTTTCATTTATATTTTTACCATTTTATATTAATTTAAGTGATTATGATTTAAATTGTAATATATTGTTCAAATAAACCCAATGCTGCGATGAAAGTATTTCCATAGAAAACTAGGGGAGTTCGTTGACGTTGCCATGGGGGAATTTTATGTTGTTGCCAACATTTTTTTATATCTTGATTTATTCCTGTTTTTGAGCGAACTTTTCCTGCATAAGTAAAACGAATTTCAATAGGCTGATTAGTAATAGGTAACTTATGTTCTATTTGCTGATGATTTACTTGAGTCCAAGAAGCAATAAAGTGCGGTTCGCTTTTTCGCAATTTTATATAACCGAGTTGATCGGGTAGCGTGATCCTTTGGTCTAGTTTTATTTCTAATCGTATTTGGCGTAAATCAGCGAATGGTTTAGTAAGATATAAAGTTTGTTGATAACGTCGAATTGTATAAGGTGCTAAGTAATAAGTTGGGTTTCGATCTGAGTCTGCAAAAATCACATCACGATTGATATGTTCTAATTGAATAACAGAAGGCATAGTGAGATTAAATTGAGCAATCCATTGACGCAATAAGAAATTTTGTTTCGTTTTTGCTTGCGGAGTAAATCCGTTTACATCAAAAGTGCGGTCATTTTTATTGAAACGTTGTTGAAATTCAGTTGCTAGTAATTCGTTGATCAATTGTTGTTGTTCAATGCAATGTTGTGCTGAACGCTGTACTGATTGATCAAAATGCGACCATCGCTGACGTAGAAGAGGTAGTATTTCGTTACGTAAAAAATTACGATCATAATAGTTATTTTGATTACTTTCGTCTTCAATCCAAGTTAAGTTGCATTTATTTGCGTATTCTAACAGTTGTTGGCGACTGAAAGGCAATAGCGGACGAAAAACAGGTACGTTAAAAACAGTACTTTGTGGTTGCATTGCTCCTAAACCCTGTAGACCACTCCCTCGTTTGAGCGCAAGAAAAAAAGTTTCTGTTTGGTCTTGTAAATGATGAGCAGTCACAAAAATTGCTGTTGGCGGTAAATGTTCTTTTATTGCTTGATAACGGGCTTCTCTTGCTCCTGCTTCAAGTCCTGCTTTACTATTTACTTGCACTCGTTGTACTTCAAAAGGTAAGCCTAAGTTGTGACAAACTTGTTGACAATGAAAAGCCCAATTGTCAGCATTGGGGCTTAATCCATGATGAATGTGTATCACTTTAATTTGGATGTGTGGTCGAATTTTTTGTAACTCAGAAAACAGAGATACTAATACGGTAGAATCTAGCCCACCACTAAATCCAATAAAAAAACGGATTTGTTTTGAGTAATATAAATCAACTTGTTGTACAAAGTGATTAAAAAGTGTCATCATAAATACTTTATAAGCCCCACATAACTTTTAAATCAGCCTATTTTCACTGCATTAAATGAACTTTTAGGATTAACGATAAGTTCTCTTGCGGCGATGATCTGTAATTCGTAGCTGTTTGCTTGTTGAGTGATATTCATTACATCATTAACTGCATTAGCAGTATGTTCAAAGGCTTCTAGATCAGATTTACCATTTAATAAATTGGCAATAAATAATCCCGCTGTTAGATCGCCCACGCCAACAGGTTCTTTAGCAAAATGGTGTAGTGGGCGAGTGATATGCCAAATACCGTGTTGATTTGCTAGTAACATTTCAAATTGATCTGCATTTTTACCTACTTTACTTAGGTGTTTAACAAGCACTTTTTTAGGACCTTTAGTTAATATTGTCTTGACTGCATTAATCGCCTGATCGAAGTTTTCTACAGCTAGCCCGCTAAGTTCACGTAATTCAACTAAGTTTGGGGTCATAATATCTGCATGGGGCATTGCAATTTCAATTAATCCCTCTTTAACACCATCAGCAACAATACAGCCTTTATCAGGATGTCCCATCACAGGATCACATAAATAAATAGCATTAGGATTACATTGTTTAATATAACGAACAGCATTCACAATTTCATCTACTTGGTCTGCTGCACCAATATAGCCAGAAACAATAGCATTGCAATTTTTTAGTTGTCCGATATTGTCAATTCCTCGCACGATTTTGCCAATTTGTTCTTTAGGGATAACCATGCCTGTCCATTTAGTATATTGAGTATGATTAGAAAATTGTACTGTATTTAATGCCCACACATCTATGCCGAGTAATTGCATTGGAAAAGTAGCTGATTTATTTCCTGCATAGCCATAAACTACATGTGATTGAATAGAAAGAATATTTTTCATTTAATTGCCTCTAATAAATTTTAATTAATATAGGGATGCTACATAAAAAAAAGCGATTATAAACCGCTCTTTTTTTATATGGTTTAACAATAACCATAATTCATTAATCGTTTATAACGTCGATCTAATAAATGCTCTTGATCTAACAGAGATAATTCAGCTAAATCTTCCAAGAGTCTGTGTTTTAAATTATTTGCCATTTCTCTGTAGTTGCGATGAGCACCACCTAAAGGCTCAGGAACAATATTATCGATCAGTTTTAATTTTTTTAAGCGATCTGCTGTTAAGCCCATGACTTCAGCAGCAGTAGATGCTTTTTCTGCACTTTTCCATAAAATTGAAGCACAACCTTCGGGAGAAATGACAGAATAAGTACTATATTGCAACATATTAACTTTGTCTCCGACACCAATAGCTAATGCACCACCTGAACCGCCTTCACCAATGACAGTACAAATCACAGGCACAGTTAAAGTTGACATTTCACGTAAATTACGAGCAATAGCTTCTGATTGTCCTCTTTCTTCTGCTCCAACACCAGGGTAGGCTCCAGGCGTATCAATAAAAGTAATAATCGGTAGATTAAATCGTTGAGCCATTTCCATTAGACGTAGAGCTTTGCGATAACCTTCAGGGGCAGGCATGCCAAAATTTCGCATAACTTTTTCTTTTACATTACGTCCCTTTTGATGACCAATAACCATTACTGGCTTACCATCTAAACGAGCTAAACCGCCAATGATTGCTTTGTCATCAGCAAAACTACGATCACCACAAAGTTCCTGAAATTCAGTGAAAATATATTCAATGTAATCCAGTGTATAAGGGCGATTTGGGTGACGAGCCATACGTGCAACTTGCCACGCATCTAAATTAGCAAAAGTCTTTTGAGTTAATTCAGCTGCTTTTTTCTGCAATCGAGTAATTTCATCATCAAGATTGATTTTTTCATCTTGTTCAGCTACAGAACGTAAGGATTCAATTTTTGCTTCAAGTTCCGCAATTGGTAATTCGAAATCTAAGTATTCTTGGTTCATCTGTTTTTCCTTAACATTGGACTCAAAATCAGACCGCACTTTAGCAAGATTTTGTCAGACTGTAAACACACTTATTGTATGCTGTTTTAAGCCAACATACTGAGTGGTCGTAGTAACCCGTACTTACATCATTGCGGATCTAATTTTTTATTTTTAGATTAGTAGATTATCTAATAATCCACTGAATCATTATTCAGTATCAGTTTGCGTTCCTTCATCAGCATCACAGATTCGCTCAATGCTGACTACTTGCTCATTTTCGGCTGTTCGAATCAAACGTACACCTTGAGTATTACGTCCTACAACGCTAATTTCATTCACTCGTGTTCTTACCAAAGTGCCAGCATCAGTAATCAGCATGATTTGATCTGCCTCTGTTACTTGAACAGCCGCAACAACTTTACCGTTTCGTTCACTAACTTTAATCGAAATAACGCCCTTAGTGTTACGAGATTTGGTAGGATACTCAGTGAGTTGCGTACACTTGCCATAACCATTTTGAGTCACTGTTAATATTGTGCCTTGTTCTTTTGGTATAACTAGTGAAACAATCTTATCAATAGTTAAATCAACAGTAGAGTGTTCATTTTCATCAGATATATCTTCTATCTCGGTTTCATCATCAGATACTTCAGAAGTTAAGGCAAGTTTCATACCTCGTACTCCAGTAGCATTACGTCCCATTGCTCTTACTGCAGTTTCATTGAAGCGAACAACTCTACCTTGAGAGGAGAATAGCATTATTTCATCATCACCATTAGTAATATCGACACCGATGAGTTCATCCTCATCTCGTAAATTTACTGCGATGATACCATTTGCACGAGGGCGACTAAATTCCGTAAGTGCAGTTTTCTTCACAATACCACCAGCAGTCGCCATAAGGATATATTTATTTTCTTCATAAGCAGTAACAGGTAGAATCGCCGTGATACGTTCATTTTCTTCTAGTGGTAAAATATTGACAATAGGTCGTCCCCTTGCATTGCGACTAGCTTGCGGTAACTGATAGACTTTTAACCAATATAATCTACCTCGGCTAGAAAAACACAGAATAGTATCGTGAGTATTAGCAACTAATAGACGTTCGATAAAATCTTCTTCTTTCATTTTAGTTGCTGATTTACCTTTTCCACCACGACGTTGAGCTTCATAATCAGTAAGCGGTTGATATTTTACATACCCTTCATGAGACAGCGTCACAACAACGTCTTCTTGTGCGATGAGATCTTCTAAATTAATATCACTGGAATCAATAGTAATCTCAGTACGACGAGCATCATTAAATTCTGTTTTAACTCGCTCTAGCTCTTCTCGCATAACCTCTCTTAGACGTTCACTATTATTTAAAATGTTTAAAAGTGCGGAGATTTCTACTAAAATTTCTTGATATTCATTTACAATCTTCTCATGCTCTAAACCAGTCAGACGTTGTAAGCGTAAATCTAAAATAGCATTTGCTTGTTGTTCAGAAAGATAATATTGTTCTTCTTGTAATCCAAGATGGTCTGGTAAATCATCAGGACGAGAACTCTCTATACCTGAAGCTTCTAACATAGCTTGAACATTACCTAATTTCCAACCACGAGAGAGCAATTCTTGTCTTGCTTCATCAGCAGTTTTAGAGGTTCTAATTAATTCTATTACAGGATCAATATTGGCTAGAGCAATAGCTAAACCTTCTAAAATGTGGGCTCTTTCGCGAGCTTTACGTAATTCAAAAATAGTGCGACGAGTTACTACTTCACGGCGATGCTTGATAAAAGCTTCGATAATTTGTTTAAGTGTAAACAGTCTTGGTTGACCTTTATCTAAGGCAACCATGTTAATCCCAAAAGTGATTTGCATTTGAGTTAAAGCATATAAATTATTTAATACTACTTCACCTACAGCATCTCGTTTTATTTCGATTTCAATCCGAAGTCCTTCTTTACTAGATACATCAAGTACGCTACTGATTCCTTCAATTTTTTTCTCACGAGCTAGCTCACCAATTTTTTCTACTAATTTAGCCTTATTTACTTGGTAGGGAATTTCTGTGACAACGATAGTTTCACGACCTTTGTCATTAGTCTCAACCTCTGCTTTAGCTCGTAAATAAATTTTACCTCGTCCTGTACGATAAGCATCTTCAATACCTTTACGACCATTAATTAATGCGGCAGTTGGAAAATCAGGACCTGGAATATATTGCATTAATTCTTCGATAGTGATCTGTTCATTATCAATATATGCTAAACAGCCATTTAATACTTCACCTAAATTATGAGGAGGAATGTTAGTTGCCATACCTACGGCAATTCCTGATGAACCGTTTACTAAAAGAGCAGGAATTTTTGTTGGTAGAACATCAGGAATCATCTCTTTACCATCATAGTTTGGAGAATAATCCACAGTTTCTTTATCAAGGTCAGTTAATAATTCTTGTGTGATTTTTTCCATGCGTACTTCAGTATAACGCATTGCAGCAGCAGAATCGCCATCAATAGAACCAAAGTTACCTTGTCCATCTACTAAAGTATAACGCATTGAAAAAGGCTGTGCCATGCGGACGATAGTTTCATATACTGCACTATCACCATGAGGATGATATTTACCAATAACATCGCCTACTACACGGGCTGATTTTACATGAGATTTATTATAAACAATATTGCTGCGATCCATGGAAAAAAGAACTCGACGGTGTACAGGTTTTAAGCCGTCTCGTACGTCTGGCAAAGCACGACCAACAATTACGGACATTGCATAATCAAGGTAAGAGGATTTTAATTCTTCTTCAATACTGACAGGGGTAACATTTGAGACTAAATTAGTCATTTATAATTTCCTAAGTACATACAAAAACTGCACAGATTATAGCATAATTTCCTATATAGCTCTAATTTTATAGTGAATTTTTGCTGTAATTAGGGAATAATAGGAGTTAATTTATGTTAGGTTTAACAACTTGTTGTAGGGTAGAAATAAAAATGCAAAATTTTGATCAAAATGAATTAAATAAGTTTGAAAAAATGGCAATAACTTGGTGGGATCCTAACGGTGATTTTAAGCCTATTCATCAACTTAATCCCTTGAGATTACAATATATTCTTGATCAGTCTAATGGATTATTCGCTAAAAATGTACTTGATGTCGGCTGTGGTGGCGGTATTTTATCTGAAAGCATGGCAAAACAAGGAGCAAAAGTAACGGGAATTGATATGTCAATTGCTCCTCTTGAAGTAGCCAAAATGCATGCTAAAGAAAGTAGTTTAGCTATTGATTATCAACAGAGTACAATTGAAGATTTTTTGCAAAAACATACCGCACTTGTAGAAGCGAAGAAAGCAGAAAAATTTGATGTAATCACTTGTATGGAAATGCTTGAGCATGTACCTGATCCAGTTTCAATTATAACAAGCTGTCAAGCTTTGTTAAAAACTGATGGCGTGTTGTTTTTTTCTACAATAAATCGCACTTTTAAAGCATGGGCATTAGTAGTATTAGGAGCTGAATATATTTTAAAACTATTGCCAAAGGGGACGCACGATTATGATAAATTCATCAGACCTTCAGAATTATTACGGTGGAGCGATGAAGCGGGATTACATTGTCAGGACATGTGCGGTTATCATTATAATCCTTTTTTAGGTCGCTTTTGGTTTAATGATGATGTAAGTGCTAACTATATTGCAACTTTTAAGAAAAGCTAAGTCTATTAAAAATAAAAAACACCACATAAAAAGTGCGGTGTTTTTTAATATTATTTCTTATTATTTGAATTTTCATCACAGTCATGAATGTTACTACATTTTCCGTATAAATATAAGCTGTGAGTTTTTAATTGAATACCATGTTCCTCACTAATTTCTCGTTGTCGTTTTTCGATAATTTTGTCATTAAATTCGAAAACTTTACCGCAATCAACACAAATAATATGATCATGATGTTCAGCAGGGGCTAATTCAAATACAGATTTATTTCCTTCAAAATTATGACGAATCAATATATTAGCTTCATCAAATTGATTTAGTACACGATAAACTGTAGCTAATCCAATATCAGAACCACGCTCAAGTAACAACTTATACACATCCTCGGCAGAAAAGTGAGAGATCTTGTTTTCTTGCATTAACGCTAAAATTGTCAAGCGAGGTTCAGTAATTTTCAGCCCAGCTTTTTTTAGTATTTTGATGTTTTCTTCAGACATATGGATTCCCCATTTGGATATTTGACTGTTATTCAATTACTTGTGCTAGGCACATTTCATCGTAAACTTGTTTAAGCCATTTTTCTATACGCATTGCGGTTAATTCAGGTTGGCGATCTTCATCAATACAAAGACCAACAAAAGTATTATCGTCAACTAACGCTTGCGAAGACTCAAAATGATAACCCTCAGTTGACCAATGCCCAACAATAATCGCCCCTTTTGGTTCAACAATATCACGAATATTACCCATAGCGTCACAAAAATATTCAGCATAATCTTCTTGGTCTCCGCAACCAAAAATAGCAACCAATTTATCAGTAAAATCGATTTCTTCTAACGTTGGAAAAAAATCATCCCAATCGCATTGTGCTTCGCCATAATACCAAGTAGGAATACCAAATATTAGAAAATCATAAGATTCAATATCTTCTTTTGTACTTTTTGCAATGTCGCGTATATCTACAATATCCGCACCTAATTGTTTTTGAATAATTTTGGCAACGTTTTCTGTATTGCCTGTATCACTACCATAAAATAAACCGACAACAGCCATTTTATTCCCTTATATTTCCTTTATATTAAAATAATCTTGTAAAATCGTTTCAATTAACTCTGAACGTCTGACACATCGAATTGCCGCTAAATGTTCTATTTGTTGAACTAAATCCGTATGTAATTTTAACTCTATCCGTTTTAAACCACTAGATTTATCTCGCTTGAGTTGATTGCGTTTATTTATCCGAATTTGCTGATCTCGGGGCAACGGATTCGTTTTGGGACGTCCCACTTTTTTTGTGTCAGCGAACAGATCCAACGTTATACAGTCAGCATCTTGTTTCGCCATGTTTTATATCACTGATATCTGTCTTATAATACTCTAATTGAGAATGATAAGCTACAACTAAAATCTGAAGCACTATATCATAATTTAATACTGAATAAAACTTATCTTTCTTAAAATAAAAACCGTTCTATAGCTCGAGTGACTAAGGAACATTTTTCTGCATGTACCCAATGACCGCTTCCATTTATAGTAAAAGATTGAGCTTGAGGAAATTGAGTTAGGATAGTGTCGGTATATTCTGGCAAAATATAATTAGATAACCCACCTTTAATAAATAAAGTAGGATTAGCAAAAAAACAATCTTGCCAATTCATCAAATTTCCATAATTATCATAAAGAGCAGATAAATTAAAACAAAAACGTTCTGGCGATTGAGGATTGAAAGACTTTAACATAAATTGGATTATGCTCTCTTCGAGAATATATTGTTCTAAAATCTGTTTTGCATCTTGGCGGGAAGTGACCGCACTTTGTTTAACTGCAAATAATCCAGCAAAAACATCATCATGAGTGCAATGATTATATTTTACAGGAGCAATATCAATTACTACTATTTTTTGTACAATTTCTGGGTAAAGTGAAGCGGTTTTCATTGCAATTTTTCCTCCCATAGAATGTCCAATTAAAATGACTGATTTTAGCCCTAAATAATTAATTAAATTGATTAAATCATGTGCTAGTAAATCGTAGTTCATTTCTTTTGAGTGAAAGCTATGTCCATGATTCCGTACATCTAGTTGTAGCGTGCGGTAGTTGTTAGAAAAAGTTTTTGCAATAGTACGAAGATTATTCATATCGCCAAATAAACCATGAATAAAAATTAATACAGGCTTATTTTTAATTTTTTGTTGTTCTGCTTCAATTGAAATATTAAATTGGAAGTTGAGTAAATTATTTTCCATTGTCATTTTTGCATAGAGTATTTGCGAATAAACCGTTATAATGTTGTAAAATTTTACAGAGATCAAGCTGTTGCAATAAAAATGGAGATAAAAAATGAAAATCATAGAAGTAGATGAAGAATTATACCAATACATCGCCTCGCAAACACAATCCATAGGCGAAAGTGCATCTGAGATTTTACGCCGTTTATTGCATTTTCAAACATCCAAAACTGTAACAAATAATGAACTAACACTGATTAGAACAGAAAATTCAGTCGTAGCTGAAAATATACCTAATCAACAGCGTGGTATAAAATTAGAACAAGAACGGATTAAAACTCCAACAAGAAAACAGTCAAATCTTAATATTCAACAAATAGTAAACAAAGTGCGGTCATTATTAGCGTCAGAATCTTTCCAGCAAGAAACCAAAGCGGTTGTGAGATTTTTAGCTATTCTGAGAGTGTTGTATCGCACTGATCCTGAAAGCTTTGCATTAGCAACAGAATCGCTACAAGGACGTACAAGAGTATATTTTGCTCGCGATGAAGGCACGTTGCTCATTGCAGGGAATCACACCAAGCCAAAACAAATTCCTGACACACCTTATTGGGTGATAACTAACACTAATAGTGCTCGTAAAATGCTCATGTTAGAGGGAGCAATGGAATCGATGCATTTACCACAGTCTTTGATTGATGAAGTAAGAGTTTATTTTATTGCTAATTAAAAAGGATTTTTAATGTTTCTTTGGCAGAAATATGCATCTTCTATTGAAATGCAATCGCAAATTGCGATTCAGATCAGTCATGATAAAAGTTTAACTTGGCAAGCTGTGGGACAGCGTATTAATGAATATGCTTTTGAGCTTTTTCAACAAGGAGTTGAACAGGACACAGGGGTTGCGTTGATTAGTAAAAATAGCCTTGAATTATTGCTACTTTATTTAGCCGTGATTCAACTTGGTGGGCGGGTACTGCTAATCAATCCAAATACACCACTAGAAAAAATAGATGATCTTTGTTTAGATAATCAGATCGAATTTTACTATTCGCCCGTTGAAAAAAAATTAATTAATGCTACCGCACTTTATTTTGTTGAACGATCAGAAAAAACATTACAAAGTGCGGTAACAATTGAATGTGATTTGTTACGCCCAGCTACTATGACCTTGACATCAGGTTCAACAGGCAAACCAAAAGCTGTAGTACATAATTTGAAGGCTCATTTAGATAATGCCAAAGGAGTGTGTACTCTAATGCATTTTTCTAAACAAAATAGCTGGTTACTTTCTTTGCCGATGTTTCATGTATCGGGACAAGGAATAATTTGGCGATGGCTCTATAAAGCAGCTCAATTACATTTACCTACAGAAGATTTTTATTTTTCTGTTATGCAATCTTCTCATGTTTCTCTTGTCCCAACACAATTACAACGATTATTAAGTTATCTACAACAGCATCGCAATAATACTTTTAATACTAAAGGCGTTTTATTAGGAGGAATGCAAATTTCTGTAGAACTCACTGAGGCTGCTCGAAAATTAAATATCGAAACTTATTCAGGCTATGGTATGACAGAAATGGCATCAACAATTTTTGCTAAAAAAAGTGATGATAAGTGTGGTGTTGGACAGCCTTTATTAGGGCGTGAGTTTCGTCTTGAGGGAAATGAAATTTGGGTGCGTGGAGCGGGGCTTGCTATGGGGTATTGGCAAAATAGTGAAATAGTCCCTTTGACCAATCAACAAGGTTGGTTACAAACTAAAGACTTGGGTATTTGGCAAAATAATGAATTGATTGTACAGGGTCGACTGGATAATATGTTTATTTCGGGAGGCGAAAATATTCAACCAGAACAAATTGAAAAAGTCTTAAAGCAGTCTGATGATGTAGTTGACGCATTTGTATTACCTATTGATGATAAAGAATTTGGTCAGCGACCTGTTGCTATGGTGAAATTCAAAGATAACTTTAGTCAAAGTGCGGTTGAAAATTTACAAGATTTTTTGCAAAATCGTATAGAGCGATTTAAACAACCTGTAGCTTATTTTCCATTAGATACAGAAAAATGTCAGCAAGATAATGTGAAAATTTCAAGAGCCTTTTTAAAGAAAGAGTTAAAGTTTTTATTGGGGAAATAATATGAAAAAGAACAGAGTTTTTTCTGATTTATTGCTAGTTTTTTGTTTGTTGATTGCGTTTATGCCATCTGCAATAGCACAATTGCCAACACAAGAAGATGTACAAGCTAGTTTAACTGTAGCGAAAGAAAGTAAAACGAATGTTGCTAATCAAATATTAGTGCAGAATTTAGAGGATACTTTAGATTTATTGCAAAAAATTGAACAACAAAAAGAAAATAATAAAAATTTAACAGAAACTTTAAAAAATACTTCAAAAACAGCAGAGTCAGTACAAAGTGCGGTTGAAAATTTAAAAAATTTATCTCAGCCAGTACTAAAATTTGATAATTTATCTATTGATGAATTGCAAACTAAATTAATTGAAACAGAAGAAAAACTAAATCAGATTCAAATGGATTTGGCTGTAATTAATGACAAATTAGCGAGTCAACGAAGTGCATCTGATAAAGCCCAGAATGTATTAAAATCTAATATTGAACGAGCTAAACAGATTGAAAAATTACTAGCTCAATCGGAACAAGTTGAAGAAAAAAATAAACTTAAGGCAGAATTAGTATTACTTAATCTACAAAATGTATATAACCAAACTTTACTTAAAGGTAATAATAGTTTGATTTCTTTATATGCATTGCAATCCGAAGAAAAATCTCTAATATCCGAACAATTAGAAAAAGTGCAAATTGCTTTACAAACGGCAATTAATGAGAAAAATTTACAAGGAAGTTACGAACAAGAGGGACAAATTCGCTTATCTCAAAATAAAGGAAATCCAATTATTGCAGAGCAACGAAAGCTGAATTTAAAAGCTAGCCAAGCCTTAGTTAAATATACTGCTCATTTAAATAAATTGACTCAGGACAACACTCGCATTAAAAATGTATTAGATAATTTACAACGTACTGACCGTAACATTAGTGATCAAATCAGTAATTTGCAGGGAACGTTAGTATTATCACGTATTATCACTAAGCAAAAGCAATCTTTACCACAGAATCAAATGGTGCGTGGATTGGCAAAGCAAATCGCAGATTTGAGAGTAAAAATTTTCGATCTTACAGAACGTCGTGATCGCTTGTATGATATTAAAGCCGTTATAGCAGAATGTGAAAGAAAAAGTAATCAAACGTTAACAGCAGAAAAACGTTCTGAATTGACGACAGTTCTGCAAGAACGCCGTAAATTACTGTCTGACGGCATTGCAATTTTAAACAATCAACTTAATTTAGCAATTAATATTGAATTAAATCAACAACAAGTTGCTGCAATTAGTGATACGTTACAGCAAAAATTACAGCAACAAAGTTTTTGGGTGAGAAGTAATCCACCCATTGACTTAGATTGGTTTTCTGAATTTTTACCGAACATGGATACTCAGTTAACTAATATTAAAAATGAAATTAATTTTTCCAATTGGAAGGATAACATTGTTTCAGCAACATCAGTATTAGCCGCCTTGCTAGTTATTATTTTACTTGTGCTATGGCAGAAAGAGAAAATTAAACGCCGATTAAGTATTATTAATAGTCGTATTTATACTGTACAAGATCGGCACCTTTATACCCCAGAAGCAGTGTTTTGGACAATTATTTTATGCTTACCAAGTACACTTTTGTTCCTATCTGTATTGATTTTAGTTACTTTTGTTTGTTTTCAGTCTCCAACACAGTTTTGGTGGTGGTCAATTAGTATGGCAGGATATTGGTGGTTTTTTGCTTTTATTTTAGCGATGCTTCGACCTAATGGATTAGCGTATCGACATTTCAAAATGTCTCAAGAGAGTGTAAAGATGTTCCAATCGGTATTTAAACGCTCTGTATGGATATGCGCTTTATGGTTAAATGCCTCAATATTTACTCATCTTGATAGTGGAATTAGTAATGATGTCGTAGGAGAAATATTAACTACATTTATTTTAATTATTTCATTATTTATTATTGCTCCTAGAATTAGAAGTGCGGTGCAAATTTATAAAAAATCACAACTTCAATCCGCAGTGAAAATTCGTTTACTTAATATTACTCGAGTCTTATTAATATTGATTCCGATACTACTAATTGTGTTGATTATAATGGGATATTATTATACAACATTGAATTTGATGGCTCACTTAATGTCATCTTATTTTGTGATAACCTCTTGGATGATCGTAAAAGAGATTATTTATCGAAGTTCTGCTGTATCTTCTCGTCATTTATCAGAAAATCGTATTCAAGCTTGCCAACAAGAATCGCAAACGATTGAAGGTGTAGAAGATGATATTGTAGAACTAGTACCAGAAGAGCATATTGAATTATCTAAAGCAAAAAACCAAGTGAAACGTGTAGTTGATTCTATTTTATGGTTTGCTTTGGCAGCTTTGCTTTACTGGGTATGGTCAGATTTAGTAGGGGTTGTTTATTATTTGCAGAGTGTAACATTATGGACACAAAGTACTATTACTGATTCAGGTGTCATTACAGAGTCTATCACTTTACTTAATTTACTATTAGCTATAGCAATTTTAGTTGTAACTTATTTTGTTGTTCGTAATATAGCAGGGGTATTGGAAGTCTTGCTTTTCTCTCGAATTACTCTTTCACAAGGAACACCTTATACAATTACAACATTAGTTACTTATATTATTATTGCCATAGGTGCAGGTATTGCTTTTTCAACATTGGGAATGTCGTGGTCGAAATTACAATGGTTATTTGCAGCACTTTCCGTTGGTCTAGGATTTGGTTTACAAGAAATTTTTGCAAACTTTATTTCAGGTATTATTATTCTATTTGAGCGTCCAATTCGAGTAGGAGATGTAGTAACTATTGATAATTATACAGGTACAGTGACTAAGATCCGTATTCGTTCTACAACCATTATTGATGGCGATAAAAAAGAAATTATTATTCCAAATAAGGCTTTTGTTACAGGACGTATTATTAACTGGGTATTAACAGATCAAATGACTAGAATTGTGATTAAAATTGGTGTTGCTTATGGCTCTAATTTAGAATTAGTTCGTCAATTATTACTTCAAGCGGCTACAGATTGTGAACTAGTAATGAGAGATCCCGCACCTTCAACTTATTTTTTAGGTTTTGGAGCAAGTACATTGGATCATGATTTGCGTGTGTTTGTACCAAAATTAGGGGATCGTATGAAAGCAACAGATTTCTTAAATAGACGTATTAATCAATTATTTGCAGAAAATAATATTGAGATTGCGTTTAATCAGCTAGATGTATTTATTAAGAATCAAGTAACTAGCGAAGAAGTAAAATTAACTTCAGAAAAAAGTTGTGCATAATCTAAATTTATGTTGGTAGGAAAGGGCAATACAATAATAAACTGGACAAGGAATAAAAATGGCAGGAAATAGCATAGGTCAAATTTTTCGAGTTACTACTTTTGGTGAGTCACATGGTATTGCATTAGGATGTATTGTGGATGGTATTCCACCTGGTATGAGTCTTTGTGAACAGGATATTCAGTCTGAGCTAGATCGTCGTAAACCTGGAACTTCACGTTATACCACGCCTCGCCAAGAAGAAGATAAAATACAAATTTTATCAGGTGTATTTGAGGGAAAAACAACGGGGACTAGCATTGGTATGCTAATCAAAAATTCTGATCAACGTTCTCAAGACTATAGCGATATAAAAGATAAATTTCGTCCTGGTCATGCAGATTATACTTACCAGCAGAAATATGGACTACGTGACTATCGAGGAGGAGGGCGTTCTTCTGCTCGTGAAACAGCAATGCGAGTGGCTGCTGGAGCAATAGCTAAAAAATATTTGCGTGAGCAATTTGGTATTGAAGTGAGAGGATTTTTATTGCAAATTGGAGCCGTTAAAATAAATCCGCAAACTATTGCCGATGTTGCTCAAATCAATTGGCATCAAGTTAACACGAATCCATTTTTTTGCCCAGATCAAAGTGCGGTAGAAAAATTTGATGAATTAGTTCGTGAATTGAAAAAGACGGGTAATTCGGTAGGAGCAAAGCTTACTGTAATTGCTGAAAATGTACCAGTAGGATTAGGGGAGCCTGTATTTGATCGACTAGATGCTGATCTTGCTCATGCTTTAATGAGTATCAATGCAGTAAAAGCAGTAGAAATTGGAGATGGATTTGCTGTCGTAGAGCAATTAGGTACAGAGCATCGCGATGAAATGACTCCTCATGGATTTTGTTCTAATCATGCAGGAGGTATTTTAGGAGGGATTAGCTCAAGTCAACCAATTATAGCAACTATTGCTCTAAAACCGACTTCTAGCATTACAATTTCAGGTCGTTCAGTCGATTTAAATAATCACCCTGTAAACGTAGTAACTAAAGGGCGTCATGATCCTTGTGTTGGTATTCGAGCTGTCCCTATTGCTGAGGCAATGGTTGCTATTGTGTTATTAGACCATTTATTGCGTTTTAAAGCACAATGTCGATGAAGGGAACGGTGATGAAAAAGAAAATATTAGCGGTAAGTGCGGTAGTTTTCATTACACAATTATGGACACAGTCTACTTTAGCTATACCTCAAGACTGGCAAAAAATTAAACGTCCAATTAGTGGTGAGCCTATGCCCATTGGAACATATAATAATGGCTGTATTATTGGTGCAGTGCCATTACCTTTTAATGGGGAAGGGTATCAAGTTATTCGTACTAGTAAAAATCGCTATTATGGACATCCTGATATGATCGCTTATTTGCAACGATTAGGTAAAAAAGTGAAAAAAGAAGGGATGAGAGATATGCTGGTCGGCGATATTGCAATGCCAGGAGGTGGACGTTTTCTGACGGGACATGCTAGTCATCAAATGGGATTAGATGCGGATATTTGGCTGAGGATGGGGCGATTGTCAACAAGAGATGCGGAAGATCCAGCAGGAATGGGGTTGTTAGTTGTAGATCGTAAAACTCAAAAAGTCGATGATAGAATATGGAAAGATGAACATACAAAATTAATTCATCTTGCGGCTCAAGATAAACAAGTAAGCCGTATTTTTGTCAATCCAGCAATTAAAGTAAAATTATGTGAAACTGTAACAGGAGATCGCAGTTGGTTACGGAAGATTAGACCTTGGTTTGGTCATGACTCTCATTTTCACGTACGGTTAAGTTGTCCTCATGGAGCAAATTATTGTCAAAATCAAGATCCGACACCTGCTGGAGATGGTTGTGGTGAAGAACTTTATTCATGGTTTAAACCTACTAAACCAAAAATAAAGTCAAGCAAACTTAATGTATTGCCTCCAGAGCCTTTTTTGTGTCAACAAGTAATCAACGCCCCTAATCGTAAAGAGTGGTTAGAATAATGGAATTAAGTATTGAAATTATATTATTATTGTTTGCTGTAGCTTGTTTAGCTGGGTTTATTGATGCTATCGCTGGTGGCGGAGGATTGATTATTATCCCTGCTTTATTAATGACAGGCATGTCTCCAACAATGGCATTTGGTACTAATAAACTGCAAGGCTGTGGTGGTTCGTTTTCTGCTAGTTTGTATTTCTGGCGAAAGAAAGCGGTAAATCTAAAAGAAATTTGGTTGCTAATTGTCCTGACTTTTTTAGGTGCGACGGTTGGTTCAGTGTTAATTCAATTTATTGATACTTCCGTCATTAAGAAAGCATTACCATTTTTAGTTGGGATTATTGGTTTGTACTTTTTGTTTACTCCCAAACTAGGCGATGAAGATCGTTTGAAACGTATCTCGTATTTTGCTTTTGCTTTGACTGCGGCATGCTTTATTGGTTTTTACGATGGTTTTTTTGGACCAGGTACGGGATCCATGTTTAGCTTGGCATTTGTATTATTGCTTGGATTTAATTTTGTCAAAGCTACCGCTCATGCCAAAGTATTAAATTTTACTTCAAATGTTGCCGCACTTTTAGTATTCATACTTGGTGGAAAAGTAGTTTGGTCGATTGGTTTAGTTATGCTAGTTGGGCAATTTTTAGGTGCTAATTTAGGAGCAAAAATGGTATTAACAAAAGGAAAAGCCCTGATTCGTCCGATGGTTGTAATCGTTTCATTTGCAATGACTATAAAAATGGCATTTGAACAAGGATGGTTCGGTTAATGACAAAGCAAAATTTACGGGAAACAGCTCGCATAGGATATCAACCTCATTGGTCTTGGCGTTATTTATTACCGCAGTTTTGGATGATATGGTTAAGTATGCTAGGTTTGTTAGTTCTAGCATTTATTCCTTTTCGTTGGCGTGATAAATTAGCAGAAAAAATTGGTAAGCTTGTTGCTTATAAAGCCAAAAAACAACGGCATCGAGCAAGAGTTAATCTACAACGTTGTTTTCCTCAATGGTCTAATGCAAAGCGAGAAGAAATTATTGATAAAATGTTTGTCACTGTTGCTCAAGTTATGCTCGGTATAGGTGAGATAGCTGTAAGATCGAAACAACATCTACAAAAGCGTAGTGAATTTATTGGTATTGAATATATTCAGCAAGCTAAGCAAAAAGGGAAAAATGTCATCTTACTTGTACCGCATGCTTGGGCAATTGATGCTTCAGGTATTATTTTACACACTAGAGGGATACCGATGACATCGATGTTTAATCCACATCGTAATCCACTAGTGGATTGGTTATGGACTATTACACGGCAACGGTTTGGTGGCAAGATGCATGCTCGACAAAACGGCATAAAACCTTTTTTAAATGCTGTACGAAGTGGGGAAATGGGGTATTATTTGCCCGATGAAGATTATGGCTCAGAGCTTAGCGAGTATGTGGATTTTTTTGCAACTTATAAAGCAACATTACCTAGCTTAAATAAATTAGCAAAGTTGGCAAAAGCAGTCATTATTCCAATGTTTCCGCGTTATAACGCGGAAAAAGGCAAGTATGAAATAGAAATTTTACCTGAAATACAATTGAATGATAATCCAAAACAATCAGCACGAGCTATGAATCAAATTATTGAATATTTTGTTACGCCAACTCCTGAGCAATATGTATGGATTTTACGTTTATTAAAAACGAGAAAAGACAACGAAGATATTTATCGTTAACATAAATTTGTGTTAATATCTGAACTCAGTTTTGAATGAAAAAGGTCGATAATTTGACCGCACTTTTATTTATTTAGGTATAACAATGAATCTGTTAGAGTTGATTAAATCATCTATTAAATCTATTCCTGATTATCCGAAGAAAGGTATCATTTTTCGTGATATTACTTCTTTAACTGAAGTGCCAGAGGCATTTCAAGCCTGTATTAATTTAATTATTGCAGAATATAAAAATAAAGGTATTACTAAAGTGATTGGCACAGAAAGTCGAGGTTTTATTTTTGGTGCACCAGTTGCGTTAGGTTTAAATGTTCCTTTTGTTTTAGTGCGTAAACCAAATAAATTACCTCGTGAAACTATTGCACAATCTTACCAACTAGAATATGGTGAAGATGTTCTCGAAATGCATGTAGACTCTATTAAAGAAGGAGATAATGTCTTAATAATTGATGATTTATTAGCCACGGGCGGTACAGTAGAAGCTACAGCGAAATTAGTAGAGCGTTTAAAAGGTCAAGTCAAACATGCGGCTTTTGTAATTAATTTACCCGATTTAGGAGGAGAAAGACGTTTGTGCAAACTAGGTATTGAACCTTTCTGTTTAGTGGATTTTGAAGGGCATTAATTGTCAAAAATAAAAAGGATAGGTGATGAGTTATCAAGTTTTAGCAAGAAAATGGCGACCGAGAAATTTTACAGAAGTTGTCGGACAAACGCATATTTTGACCGCACTTTCTAATGGATTAAAAGGAAATCGCCTTCACCATGCCTATCTTTTTTCGGGTACTAGAGGGGTGGGAAAAACTTCGATTGCTCGACTATTTGCAAAGGGACTAAACTGTATTAATGGTATTACAGCAGAACCCTGTGGACTATGCGAGCATTGCAAAGCTATTGAGCAAGGACATTTTGTTGATCTCATTGAAATTGATGCCGCCTCTCGCACTAAAGTAGAAGACACTCGAGAGTTACTTGATAATGTACAATATAAGCCAACACAAGGTCGTTACAAAGTTTATTTAATTGATGAAGTACACATGCTTTCTCGTCATTCTTTTAATGCTTTGCTAAAAACGTTAGAAGAACCGCCCGAGTACGTAAAATTTTTACTAGCAACCACAGATCCCCAAAAGTTACCGATCACTATTTTATCTCGCTGTTTACAATTTCACCTAAAAGCTTTAGAAACACCACAGATTGCACAGCATTTAGAACGAATTTTGAATGCAGAAAAAATTCCTTTCGAAAGCACTGCACTTGATTGCATTGCGAAAGTTGCACAAGGTAGCATTAGAGATAGTTTAAGTTTGACAGATCAAGCCATAGCAATGGGGAATGGTGTAGTCAATCTTGATATAGTTAATACTATGCTTGGATTGCTTGATGAAGATCATTCTGTAAAAATTTTATATGCATTACAGCAGGGCAACGGTGAAGCTTTAATTAAGGCAGTTGAAGCAGTAGCTGAGCAAGGAGGAGATTGGGATCAATTACTTAATTCAATTGCTGAGTTATTGCATAAAATTGCTTTACAACAATTATTGTCACAGGGGGAGATTGATGATAGAATCCCCTTAAGCTTTTTAGCAAAGCATATTGCACCTGAGGATGTGCAGTTTTTTTATCAAATCGTTGTTAGTGGTCGTAAGGAGCTAGAACGATCACCAAACCGTAGAATTGGTGTAGAAATGGTGTTATTGCGAGCGTTAGCATTTCATCCTAAATTGATTGCACAACCACAAATAGTAGAACGTATTAAAACGGTGGGGGATGAAAGTGCGGAGCAAGAACAACTGAACTCAATAGAGTTACCTACCCTGTCACAGAACAGTCAAGTAAGATTAACAAGATCTCAAACTCAGCAACTCAAATCTGATCAACAACCAATATCAATAAGTAATATAACAGCAGATGCTTTAGATGCTTTAGAACAGCTATCTAGACCAATCACTGCTGTGAAAGAAAGTGCGGTAGAAAAAAAAAATATTTACCTAAGTCCAATTGAATCTTCTGAAAATATAGTTTTACCTGTAGCAGACAAAAAAAGTAAGTTTTCTTCTAAGCATAAGCAGGTTATTGTAGAGCCTTCACCTAAGCAGTTAAATACGATTGCTACAGATAATGATTTTATTTCTTCATCTGATGACAATTCAGATGAAGAACAATTGCAAATAAACGGAAATGAAGCGAATCTAGCAGAAAGTTACCGTTGGACATGGAGTGATCCTAATAAAGCAAAAGAACCAAAAACTATTCGGCCATCAGATATTAAACAAGCGATTTTACAGAATACGACAAAAGAGCTAGAAAATCGTATTTTGACTGTTGCTCGTCAACGAGATCAGTGGACAGATCTCATTGAAAAAACAAGTATTTCAGGTTTGATTAAAGAAATGGCAATAAATTCTGTTTTATTGGAATTACAAGATCAAAAACTTACTTTGGGATTGCGTTCTCCTAGCTTGCACTTGAAAGATGAAAAATCAGTTAATTTGTTAGCTCAAGCTATTACTCAAGTGTATGGTAAATCCATTAATTTACAAATAGACGAGTATAATGAACTTGATCGTTTAACTCCAGCAGAACTTCGCAAACAAATTTATCAAGAGTTCACAGAACAGGCAAAACGAGATTTACAGCAAGATTCTAAAATTAAATTATTACAAAAAAACTTTGGAGCCACTTTAGATTTAGAGAGTATCCGCCCAGTTTAGCGGTAAAAAATAGATGTATAAAAATTTTAATAACCATAATTAATAGTAACTTTATATTAAGTAAAGGAGCAAAAAGTGAAACATATAATTGGTATTTTAGGGGGAATGGGACCAGCTGCAACAGCAGATATGTTCCAAAAATTTATTCAGTTAATCCCCGCAAGCTGTGATCAAAATCATATTCCTCTGTTGATTTCCTCTATTCCAGATATTCCTGATAGGTCGGCGTGTATATTAAATCATCAACAAGATCCTGAACAACATTTATTGACTTACTTACATAATTTAGAAAAAGCAGGAGCAACTTGTATTGTGATCGCATGCAATACTGCTCATTTTTGGTTTGATCGTTTGCAAGCTAAATCGAATGTAAAAATGCTTAGTATGATTGATAGTACTGTGAATTGTGCAGTAAAAATGGGGGTAAAAAAAATAGGTTTATTGGCAACTAATGCAACGGTAGCTACGAAGTTGTATCAAAATGCGTTAGAAAAACAAGGTATTGATGTTGTTTTGCCTACGACAGAAGGGCAAGATCAAGTAATGGAAAGTATCTATTTATATAAAGCAGGGAAGATCGAACAATCTGTTAGTTTGATGGAAATTGAACAACAGGCTCTTTTGGAACAAGGAGCAGAATGTATCATATTAGGATGTACGGAAGTGCCACTTATTTTATCAGAAGCAATGAAAAAACAACCGCACTTTTATATTGATTCAACATTAGAGTTGGTAAAAACAGCTATTGACTGGTATTATCAACAGTAATTAACTTTAATTAAACCTATGTTTTAGGAGGATATATGCCAAATATTTTTTCTTTTTATTTTAAATCTAATTTATTGTGGCGAATTTTAATTGGTCTAATTGCGGGTGCGATATTAGGTATAATTTTTCAGAATGTGACAGGAATGATTAATTTTTTGTCACCTTTTGGTGATTTGTTTATTCGCTTATTGAAAATGATAGTTGTACCTGTGATTGCTTCAACCTTAATTGTTGGTGCAAGTAGTATTCCGCCAACGGATTTAGGACGAGTTGGTATTAAAACATTCATTTACTATATTTTGACAGCTATTTTTGCGATTGGAATTGGTCTTGGTGTAGCTTCATTGATCCAACCAGGCTTGGGGATTGAATTATCTACAGAAAAAGTCATAGCGGGGAAAGAAGCAGTATCACCTACAATTGTACAAATTTTATTAGGACTTGTGCCTACTAATCCATTTGGTGCAATTGCAGAAGGTAAAATTTTACCAATGATCGTTTTCTGTCTTTTCTTTGGTATTGCACTTTCTTTTGGTCGTGATAGTAAAGATGAGACGATTAAAAAGCATTCTGATTTAGTTTTTGGCTTTATTGATGGTGTAAGCCAAGCAATGTTTAAAATTGTTGGCTGGGTGATGCAATACGCTCCAATAGGAGTTTTTGCATTGATTTTTACTGTGTTTTCAAAAAATGGTGCAGAAGCATTAGGTCCATTAGCAAGTGTAACACTTAGTGTTTATGCTGGATTAATTTTACAAGTTGTAATTGTGTACTGCGGATTATTCCTAATGATGAGACTAAATCCATTGATTTTCTTGAAAAAAGTACAGCCGCCGATGGTTACTGCTTTTGTGACTCGTTCTTCAGGAGCAACATTACCAGTTTCTATTGAAGCAGCAGTTAATATGGGCGTACCGAAAAATATCTATAGTTTCGCTTTGCCAGTAGGTTCAACAGTCAATATGAATGGAACTACTGTTTATCTTGGTGTATGTGCGATTTTCATTGCTAATGCTGTTGGTATGCCACTTACTTTTTCACAAATGATTACTGTGATGCTTACTGCAAGCTTAGGTGCAGTGGGTACTGCAGGCGTACCTGGTGCAGGTGCTATTATGCTTTTGATGGTACTTGAGTCAATAGGCTTAAGAGTAGAAGGTGGTTCAGCTGTGGCTATTGCGTACGGTATGATTCTAGGTATTGATGCGATCTTAGATATGGGACGTACATCTATGAACGTTGTTGGTGATGTTGCTGGTGCAGTAGCTGTTGCCAAACATGAAAAAACTTTAGATGAAGAACAGTGGCGACGTTAATTTTATCTAGATAGAAGTTAAAACTATTGACTTTGAGTGAATAATTTAAGGACTGCATTAAAGCAGTCCTTTCTAATTTAAATTTACTTTATTGCTACTAAAGAACCAAAATTAAAACATTGAAACCACAACTCTATATGAGAAAATCCAATTGAGTTTAATCGATTTTTATGAGTTTGTAGAGAGTCAGTTCTCATCACGTTTTCAAGTGCAGTACGTTTTTGGCTCACTTCGAGTTCACTATAACCATTTGCTCGTTTAAATTGATGGTGTAAATCAATTAAAAGTTGATTGATTTTTTGATCGTCAAAAGAGAATTTTTCTGAAAGGAGAAGGAGCCCATTAGGTCTTAATCCTTGGTAAATTTTTTCTAAAAGACTTGTACGATCTTCTGGTGGCAAAAATTGTAAAGTGAAATTTAAAATAACCATTGATGCGTTTTCTATCTTAACATTACGAATATCATCACAAATCACTTCTACAGGAATGTTACTTTGGTAAGCATTAATATGATGACGGTAACGAGTTATCATTGGCTCAGAATTGTCTACGCCAATTATTTTAACATTTTTGTGTTGAATATTACGACGAGCAGATAAAGTAGCAGCTCCTCGAGAACAGCCAAGATCATAAACGTGGGAACTTTCAGTAACAAACTGTTTTGCTAGCATACCTATAGCAGTGATGATATTTGAATAGCCAGGTACTGATCGTTGAATCATGTCAGGAAAAACTTCAGCGACGTTTTCATCGAAAGTAAAATCCCCTAATTTCTCAATTGGAGTAGCAAAAAGAGTATCTTTATTCATAAGTTGCGTTAGAGATTGTGAAAAGTGCGGTAAAAAATTTCATTATTGTGTTGAGAGCTAAATACTATCAATTTATTTATATGATTGTAAAGTGAGATTTTTATATCGATAAAGAAGTAATGTACATTAAGAATGGATGTGAGTTGTTATTTCGTTGTTCATAGTAATTAAAATATAGTGTAACTATAAATAAATTATTTTAACCCAAAGGGATTTTAGCTATAATCACCAAATTATACTAATTATTTGGCAAGGAAATTTTAATATGATGCGAACTCATTATTGTGGCGACTTAAATAGCAACAATGTCGGTGAAAAAGTGGTGTTAAGTGGCTGGGTGCATAAACGTCGTGATTTAGGCGGTTTGATTTTTATCGATATGCGAGATCGTGAGGGAATTGTACAAGTGTGTTTTGATCCAAAATTTCAAACTGCACTTGATAATGCCTCATGTTTACGAAATGAGTTTTGTATTCAAATTAAAGGTCAAGTAGTCCCTCGTCCTGATAAACAAGTTAATAAAAATATGGCAACTGGTGAAATTGAAGTGTTAGCAGAAGAAGTGCAGATTTATAATACTTCTGAGCCTCTGCCATTAGATTTCAATCAAAATAATACAGAAGAACAACGATTAAAATACCGTTATTTAGATTTACGCCGTCCTGAAATGGCTCAACGCTTAAAAACCCGTGCAAAAATTACAGCATTTGTTCGACGTTTTATGGACGATAACGGCTTTTTGGATATTGAAACACCAATGCTAACTAAAGCAACTCCAGAAGGGGCTAGAGATTATCTTGTACCAAGTCGAGTGCATAAAGGAAAATTTTATGCTTTACCACAATCTCCACAGTTATTTAAACAACTGCTGATGATGTCAGGATTTGATCGTTATTATCAGATAGTGAAATGTTTTCGTGATGAAGATCTACGAGCTGATCGTCAACCCGAATTTACACAAATTGATGTGGAAACTTCATTTCTGACAGCCTCTGAAGTTCGTGAAATTATGGAAAAAATGGTTCGTGGATTGTGGCAAAATATTTTAAAAGTTAACTTAGGTCAGTTTCCAACTATGACTTGGCATGAGGCTATGCAACGCTTTGGTTCAGATAAACCTGATTTACGTAATCCTTTAGAAATAATTGATATATCTGATTTGATGAAAGAGGTGGAGTTTAAAGTTTTTCACCAACCAGCAAATGATCCAAAAGGACGTGTCGCAGTAATTCGTGTTCCAAATGGTTCAGCTATAACTCGTAAACAAATTGATGAATATACTCAATTTGTAAGTATTTACGGAGCAAAAGGTTTGCTATGGTTAAAAGTTAATGATATTAACGGTGGTTTGGATGGAGTACAAAGTCCAATAACTAAGTTCTTATCTGATACTGTGTTAAAAGCCTTATTACAACGAGTGAAAGCAGAAAATGGTGATATTTTATTTTTTGGTGCAGATAAATGGCAAGTTGTAACTGATGCTCTGGGGGCTTTACGCCTGAAATTAGGACGTGATCTAGATTTAACACGTTTAGATGAATGGAAACCTCTATGGGTGATTGATTTCCCAATGTTTGAACGAGATGATGAAGGTCATTTGGCTGCAATGCATCATCCATTTACATCGCCTCGTGATTTCACTCCACAGCAGTTAATATCAGATCCAACGAGTGCGGTTGCAAATGCTTATGATATGGTGATCAATGGTTATGAAGTTGGCGGTGGTTCTGTGAGAATTTTTGAACCCCAAATGCAACAAACAGTTTTTCACATTCTTGGTATTAATGAAGAAGAGCAAGCAGAAAAATTTGGTTTCTTGCTTGATGCATTGAAGTTTGGAACTCCTCCACATGCGGGTCTAGCCTTTGGATTGGATCGTTTAGTCATGTTGTTGACTGGTACAGATAATATTCGTGATGTGATCGCATTTCCAAAAACGACGGCAGCAGCTTGCCTAATGACCGATGCTCCAAGCTTAGCTAACCCAGAAGCACTTTCTGAGCTTGCTATACAAGTAGCAAAAATAGAAAACTCCTAACTTTGATAGGCAAAACAAGAGTTGACACTATCCTCTACGCGGTAAAGTTGGGGATAGTGTTGACGAGTAAAAATAATTAAAATTTTAACCGCACTTTGAAACTAATATATAATCAATATTGTTATATTTATTTAACGCAAACTGTAATATAACGCTTTGTCATTGCTTGAGTCGTACTAAATTTAACGCTCATCTTTTATTAACTGTTTTGAATAACTCATTTTTAATGGCTTTGCTGACATTATTGACCACTATTAAGAATGCGTTTTGTAAATTCTTCAGCTGAGTAATTTTCACTAGCTTCAATAAAAAAGCTCTCTGCGTTACCACTATCTAATTCATCAATAGCTGCTAGAGTTTCTTTATTTGGGCGAAGATAATTCAAATCAACAGGGATAGTGCGAGTCTTTATAATTTGAACCAAAAACATATTGAATACTTGTGATAGCGTAAGTGCCATAATTTTTCTCTATAGTATTACATTAAAACGCTATTATAATGAAAATGAAGTACAAAACCTATAATTTCTCATTTTTAAAATGTTAAAACTATCTGATGATAGTTAGCAAGAGAAAACAGTGGACCTCCTACTTAAAATCTAGGGGAAGTCAATGAAACCAAAAGAAAAAACCGCCAAACAATACCGAATGGCGGCGGAGGTCTTAAATAAGAAATTTTTGAAAAAGACAACTGCATTTTGCATTGCACTAGCATTATCTAAGACTAAAAAAATAGAAAATAGTTCGTGAAAGACTAAAAAATTTTATTTTTTTGTAAGAATCCCTTGATTTGAGATTCTATTCCTGTTGAATCAAGTCCTAAATCTGCCAGTATTTCTTGTTGTGAGCCTTGAGGAATAAAATAATCGGGAAGCCCTAATTGTAATAATTTAGTAGTACTTCCTGCAAAATTAAGCACTTCTGCTACCGCACTTCCTGCACCACCTAGCACTGCATTTTCTTCTAGGCTAACTAATAAGTCATGATTTTTTGATACTGTCAAAATGCGTTCCTGGTCCAATGGTTTGACAAAACGCATATCTATTACGGTGGCATTTAGATTTTCGGCTGCTTTTAGTGCGGCAGGTAGAAGAGTACCGAAATTTAAAATAGCGATTTTTTCACCTTGTCTAACTAAATTAGATTGACCAAGTGGAATTTCTTTTAATGGTTTAAGTTCAACGCCGATAGCATTACCTCGTGGATAACGAACGGCAGCAGGTTGATTGCACTTATAACCAGTATAGAGCATTTGTCGGCATTCATTTTCATCACTAGGTGTCATAATAATTAAGTTTGGGATACAACGCATAAAACTAATATCAAATGCACCTTGATGTGTTTGCCCATCTTGTCCTACAACTCCAGCACGATCAATTGCAAATAACACAGGTAAATTTTGAATAGCTACATCATGAATTACTTGATCATACGCTCGTTGTAAAAATGAAGAATAAATGGCTACTACGGGTTTATAACCTGCAATAGCTAAACCAGCAGCAAATGTGACAGCATGCTGTTCTGCAATAGCAACATCAAAGAATTGTTGGGGAAAGCGAGTTGAAAATTCAACCATACCCGAACCTTCTCGCATTGCGGGTGTGATTCCAATAATTTTTTCGTCTTGTTGTGCCATCTCACATAGCCAGTTCCCAAAAATTTGGGAATAAGTTTGAGTTGCATTTGATTTAGGTAATTTTCCACTAAGATGATCAAATTTTGGCACACCATGAAAACCAATAGGATCTTCTTCGGCTGGTGGGTAACCTTTTCCTTTTTTTGTTTTTATGTGCAGAAATTGAGGACCACTAAGTGATCGCATATTTTTTAACGTGGTTAGTAACTCTTCGATATTATGACCGTCAATTGGACCTATGTAGTTGAAACCCAATTCTTCAAACATTGTTCCCATTTCAGATACAAAACCTTTCATGTGTTCTTCTGTTTTTTTCACAAATTCTTTAATCGGAGGAATCCCCGAGAGAATTTTCTTGCCACTTTCTCGAATAGTGGAATAGAAAGAACCAGAAAGTAGGCGAGCAAGATGGTTATTTAATGCTCCAACATTCTCTGAAATTGACATTTCATTGTCGTTTAAAATAACTAACATATCAGTATGGAGTGAACCTGCATGATTTAATGCTTCAAATGCCATACCAGCAGTAATTGCCCCATCGCCAATAACACAAATGACTTTGCGTCCTGCATCTTCATGTTGGGCAGCAATTGCAATACCTAATCCTGCACTAATAGAGGTTGAAGAATGACCAACACTCAATACATCAAACTCACTTTCTTCTCGCCAAGGAAAAGGGTGTAGTCCATTTTTTTGACGTATTGTCGGCATTTGATCTCGGCGTCCCGTTAAAATTTTGTGAGGATAGGCTTGATGTCCAACATCCCAAATCAATTGATCAAAAGGTGTTTTAAAAACATAGTGTAAAGCAACGGTTAATTCTACCGTTCCTAATCCAGATGCCAAATGCCCACTACTTTGGCTAACGCTTTCTAACAAATAACTACGTAATTCAGTACATAATTGGGGAAGCTGATCTTTACTTAACAGACGAAGATCATCTGGTGAATTAATTTGTGATAAAAGAGGATAATTTTGCATCGTCCCAATTCCAAAATTTATTGTAATTTTACCCGCACTTTTAGTTTGATTTTATCATCATATTTCAGTACGGTACTAACTTCTTCTATTTATAATGAATGCTGCCAATTCTTGCAGTGGTGTTGTATCGAAAGGTAAACTTTCTAATTCTCTGATAGCCTGTAAGTAAAGTTTTTTTGCTTTCTGTTTTGCACCTTGTAATCCCAATAATTTAGGATATGTGCTTTTATCCGTTGCTAGATCAGAGCCAACAGGTTTACCAATAACACTACTATCTCCTTCAATATCTAAAATATCATCTTGGATCTGAAACGCTAATCCAATAGCAGCACAGTAGTTTTCTAGAGATTTTGCTAATAACTGATCTTCAAAGTGAGGCGAACATAAGAAACCTAATTTTAATGCAGCACACAGCAAAGCACCCGTTTTATTGCGGTGAATAGTTTCTAACGCTAACAAACTGATTTGTTTTTGTTCCGAAATTAAATCTAAACTCTGTCCTAAACACATACCTTTGACACCTGCAGCTATTGCAAGCGTTTTAATTAAAGATATTTTTTGTTGATTTGATAATTCAGGGATTTCTGTTAAAAGTTCAAAAGCAAAAGACTGCAAGGCATCACCTGCTAAAATTGCGGTTGATTCATCGAAAGCAATATGACAAGTAGGTTTGCCACGCCGTAAATTATCATTATCCATAGCGGGTAAGTCATCGTGAATCAGAGAATAGGCATGAATGCTTTCTATCGCCGCCGCTGCATAATCTAATTGCTCCATACTCGCTCCTAACATACGTCCAGTCACATAAACTAAAAAAGGACGAATACGTTTTCCTCCCAATAACACACCATATTTCATCGCCTCATTAAGAGGGGAAGGATCAGTATTGATTGCAACAAAACGATTTTCTAGAAACAAGTTAATTCGCTGCTGAAGTTGGTGTAAATCTTGATTAAATTGATACATAACAATAACTCGTTAGCAAGCTTGATAATCGTCTAATTGAGCCGTATCGTTCTTTTCTAGCAAGATTTTTATTCGCTGTTCTGCTTCTTGTAAAGCGTTTTGTCCTACTTGTGCTAGCTTTATACCTTGTTCGAAATCTTTTAAAGCTTGTTCAAGAGATAATTCACCGCCTTCTAAACGAGTAACAACCGTTTCCAACTGACTTAGTGCCGTTTCAAAATCTATTGGCGTAGTATTTTTCAACGCTTGTTTATCCATTCCATGCAATCCTTATAAAAATTTTTATTATCGTATTGTACTTTATTTTTAGTATCTTGTTAAAAGATACTATGGAATTATTATGATAAAGTGATTAATTTTATTTAAAAGTTAAAAAGAGCGGTCAGTTTTTATCGTGTTTTATTGGTATCTAACTAAAAAATAAAACAAAGATTATTGTAGAGAGATATTGTACAATAAGGCAGTTTTTGTTTTAACCCAGTGATTTTTATTTATGAAATTTGTAATTAAACTTTTTCCTGAAATTATGATTAAGAGCGAAAGTGTACGTAAACGTTTCGTGAAAATTTTGACAGGTAATATTCGAAATGTATTGAATAAATACGATGATAGTGTGGCAGTAGTGCGATATTGGGATTATATTGAAGTGCGGTCAAAAAATGAAAAAAATCGACCGCTCTTGATTGAAGTTCTACAACGTATTCCTGGCATTCATCATTTTTTAGAAGTTGAGGAAACGGCTTTTACTGACTTACATCATATTTTTGAACAAACGTTACAAGCAGTATCGAATCAACTAGATAATAAAACTTTTTGTGTCCGAGTGAAACGCAAAGGTAAGCATAATTTTAGTTCTCTTGATGTTGAACGTTATGTCGGTGGTGGGCTAAATCAACAAATCGCTACTGCAAAAGTACAACTTTCTAAGCCTGATGTTACGGTAAGAATTGATATTGAAAATGATAAAATGATGCTAATTAAAGCAAGACATGCAGGAATTGGTGGTTATCCAATTGGTACTCAAGAAGATGTGTTATCGTTAATTTCTGGTGGTTTTGATTCGGGAGTATCAAGCTACATGCTGATTAGGCGTGGTTGTCGTGTGCATTACTGTTTTTTCAATCTTGGCGGTGCAGCACATGAAATTGGAGTAAAACAAATGGCATATCATATTTGGAATCGTTTTAGTGGTTCACACAAAGTGCGATTTGTTGCAATTAACTTTGAGAAAGTCGTGGCGGAGATTTTAGAGAAAATTGATAATGGTCAAATGGGCGTAATTTTAAAACGGATGATGGTACGAGCCGCTAGTAAAATTGCTCAACGATTTGATATTCAAGCAATTGTAACTGGCGAAGCATTAGGGCAAGTTTCGAGTCAGACATTAACTAATTTACGTTTAATCGATGAGGCTGCAGAAACTTTAGTATTACGACCACTTATTACTCACGACAAAGAGCAAATCATCGCAATAGCGAAACGCATTGGTACAGAAGATATTGCGAAATCAATGCCTGAGTTTTGTGGTGTAATTTCAAAAAATCCAACAGTAAAAGCGGTCAAAACCAAAATTGAGAATGAAGAAGCTCATTTTGATTTCTCAGTACTAGAAAGTGCGGTACAAAATGCAGAATATTTAGATATTCGCCAAATTGCTGAGCAAACAGAGAAAGAAGTTATTGCAATGGAAACGGTATCTCAATTACAAAGTAACGACATTATTTTAGATATTCGTAGCCCTGAAGAAACAGATGAAAATCCGCTAAAATGGGAGAATCAGACAATTATCACTATGCCTTTTTATAAATTATCTAGTCAATTTTCTGAATTAGATCAAAGTAAACGTTATGTGCTTTATTGTGAGCGAGGTGTCATGAGTAAATTGCAAGCGTTATATTTAAAAGAAAAAGGTTTTCAAAATGTTTCAGTGTTTTTAAAAGATAAAGGTAAAACTAAATAGTAAATTATATCCACGTTCCAAAAGACGTGGTTTTAACTCTTTATAGCCCCTAGAAACAGGGGCTTTTATTGTGTGTATAACTTATTTTAATTTATCTAGTCTTGCGAGTAATATGTGATCAGGTAAATTTTGAATTTTACGGATTCTAAAAATGAGTAAAATGGCAGCACTTGTTAAGCTGATCACAAATCCCCACCAAAATCCCGCAGCTCCAATGCTTGGCATTAAAATATCAGTGAGAGCGAGCATATAACCTATTGGCATACCAATAATCCAATAACATAGTAAGGTAACTAATAAAATTGCTTTAGTATCTTTATAGCCACGTAATGCTCCGCCAGTAATTACCTGAATAGTGTCAGAAAATTGGTAGAGTGCAGCGATAAGAAGTAGTGTGCCAGCCATACTGATAACAGTTGGATCCGTAACGAAAATAGAGCCAATAGCCGAACGGAATAACACGGTGATTAGTGCTGTTATGATAGTAATAGATAAACTTACCGCAAGAGCAGAATAATAAACTTTTTTCGCATTTTTTGGAGAACCTTCACCTAAACGTTGTCCTACTAAAATAGTTGTTGCCATACTTAACGACATTGGTAGCATAAAGATAAATGAGCTAGTATTTAAAGCAATTTGGTGACTAGCGATCATATTTGCTCCAAGAGGTGAAAGTAAAAGAGACGTAATCGCAAATAACGCGACTTCACAGCAAAGAGCTATTGCAATAGGAAAACCTAAACGAAGCAATTTACTTAACGTAGTAAAATTAGGTTTTTCAATAATTTTTTCAAACACGTTAAGATCTTTTTGGTTACGTGCATTGCGACAATATAGAATCATTAAAATGCACATTGCCCAGTTGACGATAGCTGTAGCAATTCCACAACCCACTGCACCAAAGGCGGGTAAGCCTAGTTTACCGTAAATAAAAATATAATTTAGAGGAATATTTAACATTAAACCTATAAAAGTGATTACCATTGCAGGTTTAGTTTTTGCAATACCGTCATTTAAACAACGGAAGTTAATCATTAATAAATAGGCAGGCAAACCAAAAATCATTGCGTGTAAGTAGCCTATTGTTATTTCAGCTAACTTTTTTTCCATATTCATGTATTGAATGATGATTTCACTTTGATAGATTAAAAATCCTAAAGGAATGCAAGCAAAAATAACAATCCAAAGTCCTTGACGAACTTGATGTGCAATAGATTGGCGTTGACCAGAACCATTTAAATAGGAAATGGTGGGTGATAATGCTAATAGTAAACCGTGACCAAACAAGACAAGAGGAAACCAAATTGACGCACCAACTGAAATTGCCGCCATATCTGCCGCACTTACTCGTCCAGCCATAATAGTATCGACTAATCCCATTGAATTTTGAGCAATTTGAGCCAATAAAATAGGTATTGCAATAGAGATTAACTTTTTTATTTCTAAATGGTATTCTTTAACAAATTTATTTTTCATAAAATATCCGAGTATTGTATTTATTATTTTCAGAATGAGGGATCTATGTTTACGGGGATTGTACAAGCGACAGCACAAATTCACGCAATTAAAGAAAGTGATAATTTTAGAACACAGACCATAAAAATGCCACATAAATTACTGCAAGATTTAGAAATAGGAGCTTCAGTTGCTAATAATGGCGTGTGTTTGACTGTAACAAAAATTGAAGGTGATTTAGTCAGTTTTGATTTAATGCAAGAAACGCTTAAGCTCACTAATTTAGGATTATTGCAAGTGGGCGATTTTGTTAATATTGAACGAGCAATGAAAATGGGTGCCGAAATAGGCGGTCATATTTTGTCAGGACATGTGTATTGTACTGCTTCAGTTGCTAATCGATTTCCATCAGAAAATAATTTGCAAATTTGGTTTGAGATGCCTGTAAATTTGATGAAATATGTGCTGACTAAAGGTTTTATTGCTGTTGATGGCATCAGTTTAACTATTGGAGAAGTAAAGAGTAATCAATTCTGTGTCAATCTAATTCCTGAAACTTTAAACCGCACTTTAATGGGAAAAAGAGAAATTGGCGATTTAGTTAATATTGAAATAGATCCTCAAACTCAAGCAATTGTAGATACAGTAGAACGTTACCTTGTCACATATAAGCGATAATAAATTTATTCTTCCTATAAAAAGGAAATTGTATGCAACATGTATTTTTTTCATCGCTGTCTTTTTCGATCAGTGTAATGCTACCAATTTTATTGATGTTGGCTTTAGGGCTGTTTTTTCGTAAAAGTCTATTAATTGATGATAAATTTTGTGAGAAAGCAACAAATTTAGTTTTTAAGATTACGTTACCAACATTGTTATTTTTAAATATTTTCAAAAATCCGATTGAAAATATCGCTAAACAATGGACAAGTGTTGCTGTTTGCCTAGTAGGAACATTAACTTTATTTATTTTAGCCCAATTATTTGCTGTAAAATTTATCCCAGAAAAACGAGAATGGGGAACATTCGTTCAAGGCGTTTATCGCAGTAATAATGGTATTTTAGGTTTAGCTTTGTGTTTAAATGCTTATGGTTCAATCGCTTTCATGCCTGCTGCAATTTACACCTCTGTTTCAGTTTTACTTTATAATCTATTAGGGGTAATAACTCTTACTTATTCTTTGTCAGACGGTAAAATTAATCTATACCAAATGGTGAAAAATGTACTGAAGAATCCTTTAATTATTGGCATTATATTGGGAATTATTACAAGCGTTTTAGATCTAGAATTACCAAAACTTGTTTTAACTACAGCAAATTATCTAGCGAATATAACGTTACCTTTAGCGTTAATTTGCACTGGTGCGAGTATTGACTTGAGAAATTTAGTTAAAACATCTCATGTTTCTCTACTAGCAAGTATTGGAAGAGTTGTGATAGCCCCTATTTTTATGGTGTTTCTTGGTAAAGCCTTTGGTCTAAGTAAAGTAGATTTAGGTATAGTTTTCCTAATGACAGCAACACCTTTAGCAGCTGCAACTTATGCTATGGTCAGAGCAATGGGAGGAAATGAAGTAACCGTTGCTAATATTATTGGCTTAACTACTTTTGGTTCAATGTTTGGATCTGCGATAGGAATTATAACGTTAAGAACTGTAGGTTGGATCTAATTATTGATGATAAAAAAGTATAAACTGAATGAAATTTTTTCCCAAACAGGGATATTGAGTCAGCATATTAAAAACTTTTCTCCTCGTAACGCTCAACTTGATATGGCAAGTGCGGTAGAAAATACAATTAAAACTAAAAATGTTTTAGTTGTTGAAGCTGGGACAGGTACAGGGAAAACTTTTGCATATTTAATTCCTTCCTTACTTGCGGGGAAGAAAGTAATTATTTCGACAGGATCGAAAAATCTACAAGATCAACTTTTTAACCGTGATTTACCTACTATTGTCAAAGCACTAAATTACACAGGTAAAACCGCCTTATTAAAGGGACGATCTAATTATTTGTGTTTACAGCGTTTAGATCAACTAATTGTACAAGGTGTAAGAGGAGACTGTTCAGTATTGGCAGATTTATCTAAAGTTCGTCTTTGGGTTGCTTACACTAAAACTGGCGATTTAGCTGAATGTATTAGCATTGCTGAAGACAGTTCCGTTTTACCTCAATTAACCAGTACGATAGAAAGTTGTTTGGGTAGCAAATGTCCAAATTTTACTGATTGTTACGTATTGTTAGCTCGCCAAAAAGCGATTAATGCAGACTTAGTCGTTGTCAACCATCATTTATTTTTTGCAGACATGGCAGTTAAAGAGAATGGATTTGGCGAATTAATTCCTCAAGCAGAAGTGATCATTTTTGATGAAGCTCATCAGCTACCTGATATTGCGACACAATATTTTGGAGAATCCCTAACTGCACGACAATTATTTGAATTATCTACAGATATTAATGGCGTCTATCGTACAGAATTGAAAGATACCAAGCAATTAGGGGTTGTTGCTGATATGTTTACTAAAGTAGTACAAGATTTTCGTTTAGCACTTGGCGTTGGAAATTCAAGAAATAATTGGAGAGAAGTATATAAACAAAGTGCGGTAAAAAAATCATTTAAATTGTTACAAGACAAATTAGACTTTTTGCAAAGCGTTGTAAAAACAGCATTAGGACGTTCTAAAGCGTTAGACGTCATTTTTGATCGTATTAACAATTTTAAAGTGATTTTACAAGCTTTAGATAACACTGAGCGGGCAGGTTATTGCTATTGGTTTGAATGTATGGGGAGATATTTTTCGTTGCATATTACACCATTAGATGTGGCAGATCGTTTTAGTGAGAAATTAAATGCTAAAAAAGCAGCTTGGATTTTCACCTCTGCTACTCTCGAAGTGAATGGTAATTTTGATCACTTTTGTCAACGTTTAGGACTTCAACAAGCAGAACAAAAAATTCTACAAAGTCCATTTGATTATCAAAAACAGGCAATGTTATGTGTACCTCGTTATTTACCCGCTAGTAATAAACAGGAAACTGTTAATCGCTTAGGAGAAATATTATTACCCGTAATTGAAAGTAATCATGGGAGATGCTTTGTTCTTTGTACTTCTTATTCTGTTATGCGGGGTTTAGCGGATTATTTTCGTGAACACAGTGAGTTGAATATCTTAATGCAAGGTGAAACTGCTAAACGTCAGTTATTGGAACAATTTAGTACAGAAAAAAATACTGTGCTTGTGGCGACTTCGAGCTTTTGGGAAGGTGTTGACGTGAGAGGGGAAAAGTTATCTTTAGTGATCATTGATAAATTGCCGTTCACTGCACCTGATGATCCTTTGTTAAATGCACGAATTGAGGATTGTCGTTTACAAGGAGGTGATCCTTTTAATTCGATTCAAATTCCCGAAGCTGTGATTAGCCTAAAACAAGGTGTTGGGCGACTTATTCGTGATGTAACAGACCAAGGTGCGGTCATCATTTGCGATAGTCGCCTAGTGATGCGAAGCTACGGAAAAACGTTTTTAAAGAGCTTACCTAATGCAAAACGCACACGAGATCTCAACAATGTCATAAAATTTTTAACGTTACAGCGTTAATTTTAGTTTAAGTGCGGTCGTTTTTTGTCTAAAACACATCATTATTGTATTTTAACTATTTGCTTTAGCTAAGATTAACTCTGCCATCATTTCTATATGTTCTGGGCGTGCATTTAACGCTGGAATATATTGAAATGATAATCCATTGTTTTCTAAAAATATTTCTTTATTTTCTTGTTCAATTTCTTCTAATGTTTCTAAACAATCAGCAGAAAAACCAGGACACACTACAGCAATTTTTTGTACATTTTGATCTGTCGCAATCTGCTTTAATAAATGATCAGTATAAGGTTGCAACCATTCTTCGCGTCCAAAGCGAGATTGAAAGCTTAGACCCCATTGATTCTCTGTCAATCCAAGATGCTCTACAATTTCAAGTGCAGTTTGTTTGCAATGCTGACGATAAAAATCACCCTCATTTTCATAACGAATAGGAATACCATGAAAAGAAAAAAGTAAAAATTCATCAGATTTAAACCGCTCTTTAATAGAATTGACTATCGCCGAAATGTATTTGTTATGTAAATGATAAGAATGAATAAATTCAATAGGAGGTAAATTTCGCAGTTTTTTAATGCTACGAGCAAAGCAATCGAATACCGCAAGGGTAGTCGAGCTACTATATTGTGGATATAAAGGTAGAACGATGATTTTTTCCACTTGTTTTTTTAATAAGTTTTGAACCGCACTTTCCATTGAGGGGTTACCATAAGTCATCGCAAGTTCGACTACAGCATCAATATTGCGTTGATCAAAATACTGCTGTAACGCCGTTTGTTGAGCTTGACTAATTGCCAATAGTGGAGAACCTTTTTTTGTCCAAATTTGTGTATAAGTTTTAGCGATACGCTTAGAACGGCGAGGTAAAATAATGTATTTTAATAAGGGATACCATTTCCAACGAGGTAAATCTACTACTCGTGGATCAGTTAAAAATTGCCATAAGTAACGAGTTACAGCTTTTGCTGAGGGGGAATCTGGTGTGCCTAAATTTGCAAGAATAATACCAATTTTTTTCATAAAATTTATTTTAAATCATTATTTGTTTACAACAGAAAGAGTTAAACGAGCAGATGTACATAATCTTTTGACTTGATCTAAAACGTCAATTTGCCAAAACTGTACAGTTTTACCAATTCGAATTGGAGTTGCTCGAGCAGTTACTTTACCTCGTTTAACAGGACGTAAATGAGCTGCTGTAATTTCTATTCCGACGACGGCTTTATTCTCATCGACACAACAAAATCCAGCCATTGAACCAACGGTTTCTGCTAACGCTGCAGAAATACCGCCGTGTAAAAATCCCATAAGTTGTTTTGTCTTAGCATTGATGGGCATTGTTGCCTCTAACCAATTATCTCCAATTGCAGTAAATGTGATTTCTAAAAATTCGACTGCACAACCAGCATTGAGTTGATTAAGTTGTTCTAAATTGAGATTTTTTTTCCAAATTTTCATTAAATTACCTAAATTACTTGAATAATCCGAGCAAAGCTTGTACAGGGTGTTTAGCTTGCCAATGAGCTATGCGTTTTACTTGGCTACGACAAGAATACCCTGTAGCAAGACAAAATTCAGGATTTTTACTCGCAATTTTCACAGCCCAAGAGGCATTATATATTTCTTTCGACATCGCTAAATGAACGGTTTCATGTCCAAATGTCCCAGCCATACCGCAACAACCAACGTTTTCTACTTGCAATTTTTGACCAAAGGCAGCAAAAATTTGTTGCCATTCTTTAGGACTATTTGGCATTGATGTTGATTCTGTACAGTGAGGGAACAAATACCAAATATTTGATGCAAAATTTTTGTCATTTTGTACCGCACTTTCAATTAATTTTTCTAATGTCGTTTTTAAAATTGTACAATTCAGTTGAGATTTTAACCATTCATGAGCAGTAATAACATGGAAATCCCCTCGCTCTTCACCTAGAATTTCTCGATACTCTTCACGATAAGAAAGTACAATCGCTGGATCCACTCCAACTAAAGGTAAATCTAATTTCGCTAAGCTATTAAGATAATCAGCTTGATTTTTCGCAGTTTTCGCAAAACGTTGTAAAAATCCTTTTATGTGCTGAGCTTTACCGTTGGGCTTAAACGGTATAACAATAGGTTGATAACCAAGTTTTTGAGTGAGTTCAACAAAATCTGCAACGACTTTTGCATCATAATATGAAGTAAACGGATCTTGTACAATTAGCAATGTTTTAGCTTTTTCTTGCTCCGTTAAATGAGCTAATTGTGCTAAAGTGCGGTCAGTTTTATAGCCAATTTGTACCAATTGTTGATGTAAATTAGGTACTGTCAGAGCTGGTAAATCAACCATACCCAATACTTTTCTTGCAACGGGTTGAGTCACTTTTGCGGTAGTAAAAAAGTTGAAAAATTGAGGTGCTTTTGCCATGAGTGGAGCAACAAATTCTACATTAGATACAACATGATCTTTAATTGGTCGAATGTAACGTTGGTGATAAAAATGGAAAAATTTAGCACGAAAACTAGGTACGTCAATCTTAATTGGACATTGACTAGCACAGGCTTTGCATGCTAGACAAGTATCCATTGCGGCTTTTACTTCGTGAGAGAAATCGTATTCACCCCGCATTTTTTGCACAGAATGACGAATTTTACTAATTAGATCAACTAACTTTATTTTCGACTGACGAAAATCTAATTGTTCATGACTAACATTTTCATTTGCTAGTAGTCGCAACCATTCTCTTACCATTGCCGCTCTGCCTTTTGGTGAAAATACACGGTTACGACTGACTTTTAAGGAGGGACACATAATGCTATGCACATCAAAATTAAAGCATAAACCATTACCGTTACAAGTCATTGCTCCATTAAATTCATCTCGTATCTGTACTGGAATTTGGCGATCATTGTCAGCTCTCATTGGCGATAGAATAGAATAAAGTTGATCTTCACTGTCTAATGGCGTACAGATTTTGCCTGCATTAAGGCGATTTTCAGGATCAAATAAAAATTTGATATAGCGTAACTCACGCCATAATTCGGCAGTGAAGAATTTTTCACCATAATGAGAACGCATACCTTTTCCATGTTCTCCCCATAATAATCCACCATATTTATGCGTTAATTCAGCGACTTGATCGGAAATTTGTTTAAATAATTTTACTTGATTTCTGTCACATAAGTCGAGAGCAGGACGAACGTGCAAAACTCCCGCGTCAACATGCCCAAACATGCCATATTGCAAATTATGCCGATCTAACAATGCACGAAATTCAGCGATATAATCGGCTAAAAACTCTGGCGGAACACAGGTATCTTCAACAAAAGGAATTGGTTTTGCAGCTCCCTTAGCATTACCTAACAAACCGACGGATTTTTTTCTCATCGCATAAATGCGTTCAATTGAAGGTAAATCTGAACAAACTTGATAACCAATAATATCATCTTCACCAAGTGCGGTCTTTTTATCTAATTGTTGGCATAGCCATTTTACTTGCTTCTCAATTAACTGCTGATTATTGCCAGTATATTCCACAATATTTAAACCTAAAATGGGATTAGCATGATCTTCAGTGAGTAATTCTTTTACTGAATGCCAAACGATGTCTTGTTTAGCAAGATTTAAAACTTTGCTGTCTATTGTTTCTACTGAAAGTGCATTAGCGTTGACCAAAAAAGAGGCATTACGTAAAGCCGCATCAAAAGAACGATATTTTATATTAATTAATGTGCGATATTGAGGAATTGGCGTTAGGTTCAATTTAGCCTCACAAACAAATGCGAGGGACCCCTCTGAACCTGTCAAAATACGCGTTAAATTAAATTCGCTCTCATCTTGATTAAACACATTTTTTAAATCATATCCCGTTAAAAATCGATTTAATTGAGGTAAATTTTGTAAAATTTGAGGGCGTTTTTCTCGGCAACGCTGAAAAATTTCATTATGCAAATGCTTACTTAATGCAGAGTGCGGTTGATTTTTCAGATTTTCAGAAAAGTTGTCAGTTTTTATTGAATCAGTATCTAAAACTTCACCATTTATTAAAACTGAACGTAGTGCTAATACATGATCGGACGTTTTGCCATATTTTAATGAACCTTGACCAGAAGCGTCCGTATTAATCATGCCACCTATTGTAGCTCGGTTACTAGTAGAAAGCTCAGGCGAAAAAAATAGACCATAAGGCTTTAAAAATTGATTGAGTTGATCTTTAACTACTCCCGCTTGCACTTTTACCCAGCATTCTTGCACATTTAATTCTAATATGTGAGTCATATGACGAGACAAATCGACAATAATATTATTGTTCAATGATTGTCCATTTGTACCCGTGCCACCACCTCTTGGAGTGAACGTTAACGTGCGGTATTGTTCTAATTGTGCTAATTTAGTTAAACGTACTACATCAGCCGTATTTTTAGGAAATAAAATTGCCTGAGGCAATTGTTGATATACGCTATTATCTGTGGCTAAGCTTAAACGATCAGCGTAATGATCAGCTATATCACCGTCAAAATGTTGTTTTTTTAACGCTTGTAAATAATCTGCAACAAGTGGTGAAAGTTGCGGGATCTTATCTAAATGGGGGAGCATAGCAATCTCTAATCTCTTTAAAAATCAGTAAAATTCGTTAGCATTGATTGATTTTATCACATTTGTTCATTTTGATTTAAATTTTTATCTTTTCGCTAGTGGTGATATATACTTTAGTTATGTTTAAAAAATAAACAGATATAACAAGGCGTGCTTGTTTTTTGTGCTAAAAAAGCAAAATAGTTTGATTTTTCTTAGGTTAAGCACAATAATAGAAACGATTCCGTTGATTTGCTAATAAACAGGATTAATTATCCTAATGAACGGATTTTAAACGCCAACTATCTAAAAATATTACTTTTTGTTGTTACAACGAGTTGTTTTTTTTTAGAAGAGGGGTTAAGATCAAAAAGGACACTGAATTGTGTTTTAGTTTCAACTTTTTGAAACACAAATTTATTGATAACTACTAATAGAGGATTAGACAAATGAAAAAAACAGCAATCGCATTAGCTATCGCTGGTTTAGCAGCAGCTTCAGTAGCACAAGCAGCACCACTAGCAGATACATTTTACGTTGGTGCAAAAGCAGGGCGTGCAACTTTCCACGATGGTGTAAAAATTTCAGAACCTAACGGAGGAGTTATTCGTAGCTCTGTTACTTACGGTGTGTATGGTGGTTACCAAATTACCGATAACTTCGCAGTAGAGCTAGGTTATGATTACTTTGGTCGAGCAAAAGATCGTGAATATGGTAAAACTGTGGGTAAACATACTAACCACGGTGTTCACTTAGGCTTGAAAGCAAGCTATCCTGTATTAGACGGTTTAGATGTGTACGCCCGTGCAGCAGCAGCATTAATTCGTACAGATTTAAAAGAATATAGTGAAGACGGTGAAAGAACTCATAGCTTGAAAGTGTCTCCAGTTTTTGCTGGCGGTATTGAATATAACTTACCTTCATTACCAGAATTGGCATTACGTGTAGAGTACCAATGGGTAGAAAATGTAGGTAAATTAAAAGATAAAGACGGTAGCGTGGTTGACCTCAGACCAGATATCGGTTCTATCAACGCTGGTTTATCTTACCGTTTCGGTCAAACTCGTGCAGTTGAGCCAATGGTTGTTGACAAAACTTTCGCCTTAAGCTCTGACATTCTTTTCAAATTCAACAAAGCGTCTTTGAAAGAAGGTGGTAAAGGTCAAGAAATCTTAGATGGCATTTATGGTGAAATCGCTCAACTTAAAGCGGCACAAGTAAATGTTGCAGGCTATGCAGACCGTATTGGTAGCGATGCATATAACCAAAAACTTTCTCAAAAACGTGCAGAAACTGTAGCAAACTACTTAGTTGCTAAAGGTGTTGCTCAAAACGTAATTTCTGCAGCAGGTTACGGTGAAGCTAATCCAGTAACTGGCAACAAATGTGATGCAGTGAAAGGACGTAAAGCACTTATCGCTTGCTTAGCAGATGATCGCCGTGTAGAAGTTTCCGTAAAAGGAACTAAATAATTTTAGTTACTTTTAAAAATTAATTTTAAGCCCAAACATCTGTTTGGGCTTTTGTTTTGTTAATTGATACTCATTTAGTTGAGTAATAGATTAAAACCCCCTATTCCTTTAATTTTAAGGGTTTGGGATGTGTTTTCGTTCCGTTATTATGCGGTTTTGCATAAATTTATTTTTAATAAATTCAATATGTTAAAAAATGGTTTCGGAACGAAAATGTGATATTATTTTTTAAAAATAGGGCGGTGGAATTTTTGCGATTTGTGACGTTAGAGGAGTTCATCTGTTGGTTTTAATACTTTTTCTTTTCTGATGTAATGTTGAGTCATTTTTTGTGAAGTATGTCCTAGATTTTTTTGTGCTTGTTCGCTATTTGCGAATAATGAAATATCAGTTGCTGCTTTGGCTCTCATATCTCTTATTTGGATTTTAGCGATTTCATTAGCGAGTTCAGGGAATTGTTTCATTGCTTTTTTTCTCAATTCCTTGAAATAATTTGATAGAGTGGCAGCGGTTAGTTTTCTGTTGTAGTGATTGAGGAAAAGCCAGTCGCTGTTGGTTAGTCGTCTTTCTACGATTTCTTTGAATTTTCCTACAATTTCAAATCGCACTTTTTTCCCTGTTTTTTGTTGTGTGATGTGCAGAATGTTGTTGTGTATATGAGATTTGTGGATATTGCATAGGTCAACGGGGCGTTGACCTAGTAAATATGCGGTGTCGATGATGTCTTTCATAAGTTGATTAGCACATTGGTAGATTTTTTCTAACACAAAATCTTCGGCATAAACGTCTCTGAATTTTATGGAGTATTTTTTTATGCCTTGTGATGGTGATGTTTTGTTGGTGTAGCCACATTCTCTTGCGTAATTCCAGATGGTGTTAAATACGCTAATATCGATATTTGCTGCTGCAGGTGTTTTTTTACGCCACTCAAGGTATTGTTTGATGTGGCGTGGTTCGATTTTGTCTAATGGAGCGGGCGGATCGCCAAAAAATTGGCATAGTAATTTGATTGCTCGTTGATTAGCCTTTATAGTGTTGTTGGCTTTTGATGGTAACACTAACTCTTGATAACGTTTAGCAACATCGATGAAAAAGACGTTTTCGGGGATTTTAACCCATTGGTAGTTAAGTTTTGCCGCTTCAAGGATTGCACTATATCGATCTGTTCCAAGTGATTTTTCTTTCTTGTCGCTGGTGACATAGAAGAAGTAATCTATAAAAGTGCCGTTTTTTCTTTTCCGTCTTCGACATAAGAGATTTTGTGGTAAGTCTTGATTCTCTTTTTTTCTAGGTCTGCCCATGATGATTCTCCTTATCGCTTGATGATATTTGGCTCCCAACTGTCATGAATTGTTTTTGGCGGTTGAGAGCGTGTTTTAACACTGTCGTAATCTCGTCTAACAATAGGGTAGCCACTGGCTGTTTGGATAAACTTGATCCCCTGTTTGATAAGTTGTTCTTTTATTTTGCTTTTGTTTTTTCTCCCTGTGATGTAGGCTAACTCTTCAGGAGAAAGATAATCTCTGTGAATGTCCATCGTTAATCCCTATAAAATTAATGAAGTGTTGGATAGAATGAGGCTAGAATAGTCGCATAGAGAGTGTTTTTTTCATTATTCCACAAACGTCATTCTTTTGTAGATTTCTCTTACTCGTTCAACATCTTTTGCACAATATTGAGCTACTTCGTTGATTTTGCCGTCTTGGATGTATTGCCATACTTTTGATCCGTCAATATCGCCTTTTTGTTCAATATCAAGTACTTTGCATAATTTGTCGAGAGAGACAGTGTTTCCATAACCTGCCCATTCGGTCATGGTGTCATAGATATTGTGACGAAGTGGGGTGTAGCAAGGTTTGATACGGTTGATCACAGAGCGTTGAAAGATAAAGCGATCATCAAATTTAGTAATGTTATGTCCGATCATAAGTGGTGTAGCTTTAGTGATATGTTTGCGTAACCAGTCGTTAAATTGAGTTAAAATGCGAGTTTCCCGATCTGGTAATTGCCAATCTTCGCAATAGAACAAAACAGGTGAAGTGTCATCAACTGCTGCACCGATAACTACAATTTCACCAAATGCACCATCAAGAGCGGTCTTGTTGACGACTTCGGGTTTATTTTCTGCTAACCATTTTTCAATTGTTTCAGGATTTTTGTAGTTAGCAGGGGCTTTGAGATTTTCACAAACATAGTTTTTGATTTCGTTGTTTTGTGTTGGGATTGTTTCAATGTCTAAATTGTTCAAAGCTTCACGCTCGAGCCGTGAGGCTTGTTCGGTGGCGGCTTTAAATTGTTTGGCTTTTTTTAACCGCTGTTTCTTTTCTTGAATTACCTCTAAATAGGTTCTTTGTTGTGGTTTTATTTCATAATGTCGGCTCATGCTGCGTTACTCCATTGTTATTCTTGTTGCATTGTGGTTTTTTATTCCACTCTGATTTGTAGGCGTGCGATTTTGATTAAATCTTCAAGCGGTTGTCTGACTTCAGCTCGAGTGATGTTACTGATGTATTGCTCAAATTCGTTTATGGTTCCGCAAAAGACTTGTTTTGGTAGTTCTTCTACGTTGTTGCAGCAGCTTGCATTGACTAAGATGTCGCTTTTGCCTAAGTAGAATGTAATGTTGTAGCCGTGGTCGGTGATGTTGCTGACGGTGAAATAATTTGAACGAGTGAACATGTCGCCGTTTTGTTTGATGTGGGCAACATCGCCGATTGTGGCGTAACCGTATATTTTGGCGTCTTTGCCTATTCTGGCATTTTTAAAAATAATGGCTTGCCCGCAGATTTCGGCGTTTTCTTCTACTATGGCGTTGTTGAATATGCTGGCGTTGGCGAATACTTTCGCGTTGTCGTAGATCCAGCAGTCGCCCAGCTGTGAGAGATTGCCCATGTGTTCAATATAACCGCCTTTGTCGCCTTTGCTGACATCGGCAAAACTTTTTAAGGCTTTTATACGATAGAGTGTTCTGCCTTTGTATTGTATGGTTTCATCTGCGATGATGTCGTATTTGATACCGTTCATTAGTGTGTTCCTTTTGCGAGTTCGGTTTGTGGTTGTTGCTCTTCGTGCCAGCGTTGCTCCGCTTGTGCTTTTAATTCGGCTAATTGTTCTAGGCTGTAGCCTTGGGATTGGTACCAGTCTTCAAGGCTATCTGTATTTGTGATTTCCGCTTGTTGGGCGGTTTTAACTGGGTCTGTTCCGCAACTGACGGCTAATGTTGCTCCTAAGATAATAGCTGCACAGCAATAGTAAAATTCTGATTTCATGTTCATTTTGGTGTTCCTTGGCTAAATTTAGGTTGAGTGAAACCGCCACACTGGAAAAGTGCGGTCGGTTTCTCGGGAGTCTTAACGTAAGTAGTGAACTAATTTATTTTCTGTATGATTTTGTAGATGTGGGTTAGAAAAAATAAAGTCTTCAATCTCTTTTTTCCATACCTTGTTTTTCATCTGCACTAGATTTTTCATAATGATTTTCTCTGAACTTTGTGCGAGATTGTAACTGGCAACACCGAGATTAAATGCTGTTTTATAGTTTCTGTGGCTTTCAAGTTCTGAAAACAAATCCATCATTTTTTCCCACTCAAATGTAGATTCATTTAATTTAGCTATTGCTTTTGCGACAACATAAAATGCTTCTTCATCGAGTAAAATTCCACGTGTCTTCGGCGATGTGTCTGTTATGAGTTCGCCCTCTAAAACGATCTTATGAATATACTCAACCGCCATTTGAATTTGTTCTGCTGTCAGTTCATCAATATGTTGCACATTAAAGCGTTGGTGAATAAATGAGTAAGCATCTGAATAGATTAAGCCTTTTTTGCTAACGAGCATATTGACGGCATTGCGTAATCCTGTGCGGTCATCAACAGTCGTTTTGCGTTCGGCTTTGCCAAAGTGCCAGTAGTTGTAGAGTGCTTCAAAACACTCTTCTTGGTAGCAGATCACTTTTTCTTTTAAATCTGCCCGCACTTTTTCAGAGTTAATGCTAAATAGCCAGCCGTTGAGTTTTTTGATTGGCATACAGAGCATTTCACGGATTTTGCCGTCTGCCCCAACCGTTTCGATATCGAAACAGTTGAATTTTTCTTTGTTTTTATTCAATTTAATTGATTGAGATCCCCAAGATAAACCAAGAGCCTCTACAATCGGGCGAACTGCCGTATAGATAACATCTTCAACTTTTAAAGTGATTAGATCTGAACCGTAGAAAGAGATTGTTTGAGTAGTGATTTGATTAGTCATAATTGACCCCCGTTAATTTTCGAAATTTAAGAATGACCCTAAATAGGGTTGCCAAGAGGTTCGAAAGCCTAACGGTAGGCTGGACGTATTCCCATTACTGGTATTTTATTAGTCGCCCTCTCGGCATTGAGATTAACAAACACTTTCTAATGGCAGGAAAGCATTTGCAAATTTGGGGCATAAAAATACCGCTTGCTATCGGGTGCGGTTCTAACCGCCGTTAAGGTTTCGACACCTATGGGGAATAGTAGGTTAAATTTCTTCGTTTGTCAATAGATAAAAATGTAATATTTATTACAAAAAGTACTTGCGTCAAAATGTAAGTAGTACTACAATAAACACATCTAAGGCAAGGTGCTTTAGATACAAGAAAACCCCGACTTGTTGGGTTCGGGGCATTCAAAATGGAGTTTAGGATATGTTGTTCAAAGCGTTAATCCTAATTATCCTCTTAATGGTGGCAATGCCAGCGTTCTAGGATAATCCATCGGGGGAGGGCATTCCCCCGATGACTCCAATCTTAAGCTAGCTTAACCCAAAATGCAAGGAGTTTTCTATGGCAATGACAAGAGCTGAAATCAATGCAAAAAGCGATAAAAAGCGTGGTGTACGGTTGCAATCCTACAAACTTCACGAAGATGTGATTGCATTGCTTGCCGAGCTTTCCAGTCAAACAGGACTTTCTAAAACCCAAATTGTAACACAAGGAATTAAACTGTTTGCCGAAACAAAAAAGGTCGCATAACGTGCGACCAATCCCGACTTTCTGTTGAAAGTGGGTATATCCTAAATCAAAGAGCGGTGGTTTGTCAATTTAGATTTTGTTCATTGAATTGTTTAATTTTAATATTTTGTAGATGACTGGCTCCTCATCAATATATTCAACTAAAACATCAACTAAGAAAATTTTATGGTACGGGTATTCTTCATTTAATATCATTTTTTCTTTGAGTGTCTTGTCTTCAAATTTTACTCGTACAGGCTTTTGTGATACTGCAGGAATAATAGCTCTATCGTGTGCTTTGCTTTGAGCATCTGCGGTGGATGACCAGTATAGTGTCGTGTTTTGTAAAGTGTTTTCTTCTCGCTCTTTGAGTAGTTTTAATTCTCGGTTAATATTGTTTTGTGCCAATCCTGCAAGTGCATTGTCTGCGTGTAGATGTATATGTACATCGCCTTGATTATTAGAAACTTGTAAATTGAATTGTGCTTTAGGATCGATTGCGATAGGCTCTAAAATGTTATTGGCATTTTTCAACATATTCGCAGTAAGGCGTTCAGGCTTTTCGCCTCTATTCATTGCCCAATCTAAAATATTTTTCAAGTGTCCTCCAAATTCAAAAATCGCATTTGCTTGCTCAATAAGTGGATATGTGCTTGATACTAGTGCTGCAAGCTCAATAAGGAAGCAGCCTTGTGTGATTTTTTCTACATAGATATGCTGTTCACAGGGTTCAATATCAATTTTGTTGTCTTGTATAAATTGGCGATATTCTGCAGCAATACCTTCCATACTTTGACAAAAAACTGATAGCTGCAATGGCTCGCTATTATCAATTTCGATTAGTAGTTTCATATTTTTATCTATTGTGTAATGTGTTTCAGTCACCATATTCCACCTCAAATTTTAGACACAAAAAAAGCCGTTATTGAACGGCTTGTAGTGCGGTTATCTTAATCCGAATTTGGGGCGGTTGTCAAATAAAAATCCCGCCTTGTAAAGTGGGATTTGATGCTATTCTTCTGTCTTGTCTGTTTTAGGAAGCATTACTTTGCCAACAGCAAACACACCAGCAAGGGCAACTAAAACACTAATCATCACTGTAACCGATAGCCCATATTGCTCTTTATTAATCAATTCAAAACAGAACCAAACAACTAACGATACGCTGATCATTGCAAACACTAACCCTAATCCTTTTAGGAAAAGTGACCATTTAGGTATGCTATAACGATTTTCTTGCTCTTTTTCAGCTAATTTCATAATTCTATCAGCACCATTAGGAATAACACTGTTGTATTTTTCCATTTCTGTTGCCATTGGTAGCGGACCTGAATGAGAGAGCTGCTGCTGAACAAGCATAGAAATAACACCAGAAGCTTGCGGCGTTCTCAATACCTTTTCAAGCAATTCTGGTGTTTCTGCAACTTTATCAACAATCGCATTATCTTCGTTATTTGTTTCGATGAGTGCTGCTTGTTCCATTATTTAACCTTTCCATAGCTTTATACATATCCGCTCCGATCGCTTGCCAATCTTTTTGCAGATTTTCCAAATCATCTTTCGGTGAGCCTAGCTCAGTCGTTGCAAACACTGGAGCGATATTGAGTATCGAACCAAAACCAATAAGAAAATTGGCGATACATTGATGTTTTTTCATTTTCATATTGAGCACCGTATTAACAAAGCTGTGGTGTTTTATAAGTGATTTGGAATGAACCATAACCACTTGAACCGATTTTCGGTGGAACAAAAGTGACAGATTGGATATTCTTATTCACACTCGCTTTTTTCGCTTCATTCAAGTACTGCTTGGCTGAAACATTGCGAGTTTTTCTTGGAACAAGCAATCGAGTTTTAGTCATAATAAATACCTTTGTTTATGCGAAAATCCCTTGTGAAATAGGGTTTCTGTGAAAAAAAAACACTGAATTGTGGCTTGCTAACTTCCTGTTGAAAGTGAGTGGATAGTAAACGAAAAGTCCCACCTTGTAAAGTGGGATTTTGAATTATTTTACAAATTTTTGTACTGCTACCGCAATGCCGAACATCATTAGGGCAAAGACGGCTAAACCGAAAGTCATTCCTGTCATTGTGTTTCTCCTTGTTTGTGTTTGCTTTTGCGTAAATGTCTGCTGATGAGTAATGCACTGTAAGCGGAAAAACTTAATAATAGAGCGTTGATGATTTTAATCGCAAGCGTTTCATTTCCATAAAGCATTACAGGAATCGCCAGCATTGCGACTTTGGCTATATCATCGGCTATTTTAGACCACGCATCAATTGTGAGCGTAAGTTCCACCATAACGTCCTGCTTTGGCTTGTAAACCGATAGCATTAGTTTGAGCAACAAACTCTTTAACGCTAATTTTAAATCGATTTAAACCAGATTGATTTTTAATTAGGGCGAATTCGCCATAATTAAAATTAGGATTGTTTAGCTCTTCCCAAATACCGATATATTCAAGCGTATTACGGTTTCTGAGCCAATCGCTAATAAAAAATTCCCCATCTTTTGCTTTGAGCATATCCGTTAGGTTGATGTAATCTTCACCATTTTGTTCCATTACGCGAATTTCAGCATCTTTTACAATGATTACATTAGTCATTTTTACCTCTCAGATACAAAAAAAAGCCACTAAATTGTGGCTGCTGACTTTCTGTTGAAAGTGGGAGTAGTTTAATACTGAATAGGGGCGGTGTAAAGTAAAATTATTTTGAGATAGTGTACTATTTTTCTTGTGTTATAGTGTACTATCTTTTATAATAGGCGACATCAGCACGGGGCTGATAACAGGACAAAGCCCCACCTGTTGAGATGGGGCTGATAACTTGGAGTTAAGACAAGATGAAAACCTTACAAATCATCTTAATCTTGATTGTGCTGTTGTTAGTAAGTTCACCAGCTTACTAAGCACTTAAAACCGATGGGGGAGTTCGCACCTCCCCCTGAGGTCTCCAACATTTTACCAAAGATAGATCCTGAAATTCAACCTAAAATTTACTTGGGGCTAAACCTATGACTATGACTAACGCTGAAAAAGTTGCCCGTTCCGATGCCAAGCGTGGCATTATGGCTAAAACCTATAAACTGCCTCAGTCGGTTGTCGCTGAAATTGAGCAGTTGAGTGAGCAATATGGTATTCCACAAAATCAATTATTGATACAGGCAATCGAAGCGTTTAAACAGACAAAAGGGGCGTAAGCCCTTTTTTGCTAGTCGCCGTTCCAACGCTTCTAATCTGCATACTGTTTTGTTGAACTTTTAGTCAAAATTGTTTCCAACATTAACACATTGACTTTTATGTTTAAATTTAGTATAGTTTAAATGCTGTATATATGTACAGTGTTTTTTTAATGTTATTTTTAAAAGGAGAACGCATATGTCTGGATTTGTTGATTTAACTTTAGAGTCTGGTGCAAGTATTACTGTTAGTAAAACGGCAGTTTTTTATCTTCAAGAAAGTAAAAATTCCCCTCAAACTACGTTATTACACTGCGGTGGAAGCGTAACACATCAAGTGAAAGGAGGTTATGAAGAAATTAGCGTTAAATTCCCTAATTTTATTCAAACTGAGCTTTCTGATGGGGTGAAAGTTGGCATTCATGATTACAATGTATCTTACTTGGAAGAAAAGCAAAACGGTATTCAAGTACATGGTGTAGCAGTTTATTTTACTAGCGGTCCTATTGGATTGGATGTAAAAGAAAATTACTCAGACTTTAAGAAGAAATTTCATCAAATTTAATTCATATTTAACCGCCTGTTTGGGCGGTTTTTTGTTGGTTTTGTGCCGCACTTTTGGTTAAAGTGCGGTCAATTTTAGCTAAATTTAGATATATACGTATCTCAAAAAGGAATTTCATCATCAAGGTTATCTGCTAATGGGGGCGGATAAGATGATGAGGTTGATTGCCCATAAAGTTGTTGGTGGGCTTGATAATTTTGTTGTTGATCTTGTTTTCTGCGGTCGTCTTTATCTTTAATGTGTTCAATAAGCCATTTAATCCGTTCAGCTGGTTTATTTTCAAGATGCTCTGCCAAGGTTTTTTGGGTGTTGTGGAAGAATGGGCAAAGAATCTGAAAGCCGTAAGTGTCTGAACCGTCTTGTTTGGTGCGAAGGACTTTTTGCAGCATTAATCCAAGATATTTTCCCTCTAATTGTGGTGCGTACGCTTTGTTGTCTTTAAATTGTCGTGTAAGTTCAGCCACTCTTGTGCCCCCCATAATTGCTTGTATCATGTTGTGTCCGCTTTGTAGTGGGCTACCGTCTTTACCTTGATAATAGATTGAGAGGTAATTTCCTCTCAATCCCTCTTTTGTTTCAACAGTTAGTTCAAGGGATAATGCACCACTTTGAGACTGAACATATTCTGCACTGATAATTCTGCAAATATATGCTCCTGTTTCAGCGATAAAACTGGAATTACCAGCTTTTATCGCTTGTTCTTGATTGTAAGTGAATATTGTTTGTGTCATTTTTCGTTTCCTTGTGTTGGTTTGATGTCGTAGTAATTGCAAATCATTTCATCAACGGCGTTGAGGTCGTTTTCAATGAATTGAGTTTCAAATAATCCCATAGGGCTTTTTACTGTGTCGTTACCGTTGTTTTGCGTAGAGAATTGAAATTGCCCGTCATTTACTTGTGTGCGTAAACAGATAGTAACCATGCCTTCTAGCGTAATTTTTTCATCAAGCATTTTGCCAATGGTTTTGATTTTGGTTTTGCCAAATGGATCGGTTTCGACGTGCGATAAAATATAGATCCGCTTGTTCATTGGTAGCTTTAATGCGGTATTAAATACCGTCCATGCTTTTTCGCCAATGTCAGTAAATTTGTCATAGCCTTTTTCTTTCGCACGTCGCATAAATTCATTTGCCATAATGTATTGATAATCATCAATGATAATGATTTCACGCGGTGTTCTAGTCATAGCCTTGCAAATAGTTTCAGTATCATCACAGATAAAAATAGATCCGCTAGGGTTATCTCTTGTAATGGGTTGCCATTCTTTCGCCCTAAATGGAAGTGGTTTGCTAATTGACTGGATAAGAAGTGTTTTTTGTGGGTCTAGGTGGCGTAGGCTAGTTGATTTGCCCGAACCGCTTTCCCCTAAAATTAAGGTTGTTATACTCATAATATTTCCCTAAAGAAAAACCGCACTTTAAGTGCGGTGGATTTTGATGAAGTTTGGCTGTTGATTGAAATTACAATTGGTGTTGTATTCGTTTTTGGTTAGAATGTGGCGTTTTGTGTTGCACGTCTAATAGTTTGTCGATTAATGGAACTGTGTCTTTAATTGTAATTTGAATTCCATTCTACAGAGTTGAATTAATGAATTTGCGATTGTGCCGTTGTACAAGGTGAACGGCGATCTTTCGATCCCCTGCCCAGCTCATCACCCCGTTGATTGCAACGGGGGTTAGCATAATTTTTGTAAATGTTGAGCTAGCTGCTTGAAATCCATTGTTCCTGCTGCGACTTCAACCATTGTATCATCAAGTCCGTGATCGGGTTCAATTTCTATACCTTGTAGATCTAAATAGGTAAGCATTGTGACCATTGCCGTTCGTTTGTTGCCATCAGGAAAGGCGTGGGCTTTGGCAATAGCAACCGCATAAAGGGAGGCTATATCAAAGATATTATCGGTATTTTCGTAGTGCATCCAGTTGTCAATGCGTGATAATGCGCTGTCTAATTTCCCTAAATCTACCGCCCCTTTTAAGCCAGGCTCGGTTTCTAAAATGGCTTGATGAATGGCAATCACTAATTCAAGTGTAATCATTTGTATGCAAGTGCTTTGATTTCTTTGTTGTGTGTTTTAATCACACGCTTGGCTGCTGCTAATGCAACACGTTTTCCTGCTTCGCCTTTGAGTTCGATTTTTACCGGTTGAGCATTGGGTTTCATTTTATTCTCCTACAAAAAAAAGCCGTTTGGGACGGCTTGAAAGTGCGGTTATCTTAATCCGTGTTGGCGGTGGTGTCAAATTATTTTTTCTGCACAATAAAAAAGCCTGTTTGAAACAGGCTTTGCAACTGACGGCTAATGTTGCTCCTAAGATAATAGCTGCACAGCAATAGTAAAATTCTGATTTCATGTTCATTTTGGTGTTCCTTGGCTAAATTTAGGTTGAGTGAAACCGCCACACTGGAAAAGTGCGGTCGGTTTCTCGGGAGTCTTAACGTAAGTAGTGAACTAGTTTATTTTCTGTATGATTTTGTAGATGTGGGTTAGAAAAAATAAAGTCTTCAATCTCTTTTTTCCATACCTTGTTTTTCATCTGCACTAGATTTTTCATAATGATTTTCTCTGAACTTTGTGCAAGATTGTAACTGGCAACACCGAGATTAAATGCTGTTTTATAGTTTCTGTGGCTTTCAAGTTCTGAAAACAAATCCATCATTTTTTCCCACTCAAATGTAGATTCATTTAATTTAGCTATTGCTTTTGCGACAACATAAAATGCTTCTTCATCGAGTAAAATTCCACGTGGTTTTGGTTCAGGTGAGGTCAGTTGTTGTGGTTTGTTTTTATTTATTAAGATTTTTTCAATCTGTTCATCACACCAAATTGCAAATTCGACATTTAACCAACGAGCAAAGGCAACTGCTAATCTGCGGTGTAGCCAAGTTCCACCATTTGCTCCACGAGTTGTCTTTATGAAGTGGGATTTTCCCACTTCTTGATTATTTTTTGAATTACCAGATTTTCTGGTATTTGTCTGAAGGGCTTCAATATATTCTTTGGTCGCTGGTAAGGATAACCAGTCATTAGGGCGTTTACCAAAATGTGCTGCAATTGCAGTTGCGTTAAGATATGCGTCATCTTGGAAAAAAACTTGAGTACCGTTGTAGTGTGCGGTGATAATATTAGTCATAGCTAATTCCTTGTAGTTTGAGAGATTAGCCACGTTGGGTTGAGGGTGGCGGGACTCACTCTCAGGCACTACAAGTTGCCTGCTGCTAGGTATTCCCTTTACGGTATTGTATTTCCCAGCTATCGACCCGCCGTTGAATTGGCATAAAAAAACCGCTAAATCTGACGGGTGCGGAAGCCGCTTGTAGTTATTTTTTGAGAGGACTTCAGTGTATTGCGGTTTATTTCGATTGTCAATGTATTTCTTTTCAGGCAGTGCAAGCGGGGCGATTTGTTGATTATTTTGCGAAACTTCTTTGTCTAAAATATCCAGCACCCATTTGCGAAACTCTTTGGCGACTTTGGTGTGGCTAAGCATTCCGATTAGGTGGCAACCACGCAAGCTGAAAATTCTGACTTTTTGAATGCCCCCTGCGGTCTGCATATCCACAAGTGCGGTCATACAAGGAGTAAATTCGTCTTGGTGGGCGTTGTAGAGTTTAGTTACTCCAACAATACCTTGAGAATAACCTAATGCTTTACCAATATCTGAAGCTGTAAGCCAAGTTTGGTTGCTTTGATTAATAACCGAAAGAGTTTTGTTTTGGAAAGTTAAAGTTGTCATTTTTCTGCTCTCTAATCTAAGTTTTAAAAACTCATCACTACGAGGCTAAACGTTGGTGATGAACTAGATTGGATTAGCCTTACCGTTGAGCAGTGCAAACGGCGATCCGAAGATCTCCAACCTAGCTCATCATTGACAACTTTTAAAAAGGGGTAGTCAATTTGACTAGACCTTTGAAGTTTTGAAGGGGTTACCGTTTTGGTAATACCTTTTGATTTGCTAGTTTTCGGTTATAAAAAAAGTCGCATTGTGCGACTATCTTTTTCACCGCACCACTCATTCAGGAGGCTAATCCCGACTTTCTTTTGAAAGTAGGTGTAGTCTAAATGAATTTTGGGGCGATGTAAAGTAAATTAATAATCAATGTGACCTGTAACAAAAAATAAACATTGTTCTTGTGTATAGTCAATTATTGGTAATGACGGGATATTATTCAGCTTAACTATTTTTTCATTCCATTCTCCCATTCCTGACAGGTGGATCTTTTCAATAAATCCCGTATTTCTTAGACGTTCAATTTCTCTCAAAGCCCATACAATAGTTCGTTCTGTATATTGTAGGTTTTTACAAAAAAACTTAGGATCAAACTTGAAATGCTCAACATCTTGAAAGCAATCAATAAGCTCTTTTGAATATTTTGCTCTGGTATTTAAGTTTAATTCCTTTTTTTCTTGTAAGGATAGAACCTCTCCTTGATTGTAAGAGTCATCTAAAATTCGTTTAGCCAGAAATTCGATTTTGTCTTTTTTTACAAAATCATATCTATGTAAAGCATCTTTTATTCGAAGAAGAAATGCTTTTTTGAATAAAATTTCTTCCGCCGTAGTCGGCGGTTCATCTTCTCTATTTCTAGCTGTAACAAGCTCAATATCAATTTGGGGTTTTAATGCAAGATTTGGAGCAATATCTTTTTGTTTATTTTTATTGAAAAATTTCAAGAAAATAGATTTAAACATAACATCAGCCAGTAATTTAGGTATTAAAAAAGCCATTAATAAATTGTGGCTCGCTGACTTTCTGTTGAAAGTACGGTTATCTTAATCCGAAGTTTGGCGGTTGTCAATTATATATAATTTTCGCCTATCCATAATTTCTTTTACATCATCAGCATATTTTTTCATTATCTGATTTTGTTCAAAAAAGAATTTATCAAACCATTCCGTTACTTGTGTAATAGTAAACCAATGCACAAGTAATGATATTACTAATGCTATTAAAGCAGATGTTAATATTTCCATTATGTTATTCCTCAAAAGATTTATCTGTCAGAGATAAATTCAGTTACTCTCTTGTGTCTCATTGTACACGCCCAGATTTCACCTAAACCGTTATAAGGGCTATGTCTGTTCCTTGTATTCAAGGCATAACGCTGTTGATAAACAGGGGTTTTAGGGGCTTCCTGTTTGGTCTCACCATCAGGCAAATAACGGTTTTAACTTAATTGTTAAAGAGCATTGAGCCGTAGCTCGTTTTGATGCATATAATACAATATGTATTTTTATTGTCAATACAAGTTGTATTTTATTTCTTATTAAAAAATACAAAATGTATTTATTTATTTGATTTCCAAAGAAAAATATTTTTGAAATTTTTTGATTGATTGCTGAATTTGTGAGCTATGTCACATAAAGAAGTAGTAATTTAAAAAAAATTATTGTTCTTTTGTATCCAATGGGATACGATTCATTTAAATAAAAAAGGGATTGCTATGCTCGATGTAATTGAAACAACAGTATTTAATAAATGGCTTAAAGAGCTAAAAGATTTGTCGGCTAAGGCAGCTATTCTTGCTCGTATTAATAGAGCTAAAAATGGTAATTTTGGCGATTATAAATCAGTTGGTGATGGTTTATATGAAATGCGAATAATGAAAGGAGCTGGTTATAGGGTTTATTATGCACAATACAAAGATGTAACCTATTTGCTAATTTGTGGCGGTGATAAATCTACTCAGAAAGCAGATATTGCTAAAGCAAAAGCGTTATGGGAAGAAATTAAGCAGAAAGAGGGGTAAATGTATGAGTAAAAAAGTAGAATTAAAACCATTTGATATTGCTGAATATCTAGATAGTGAAGAAATGATTGCGGCATATTTAAGTGAGGTTTTAGAAACAGGTGATACTAATGAATTTATTTCTGCGCTAGGTGATGTTGCAAGAGCGAGAGGAATGACGGAATTAGCAGAAAAAACGGGGTTGGGAAGAGAAAGCCTCTATAAAACATTATCATACGGTAGTAAGCCACGTTTTGATACTATAATGAAAATTACGCAAGCACTAGGTATTAAACTTGTCCCAACGCATATCTAAAAAAACCGCCAGTGTGGCGGTTTGAATTATTTTTTATCGTGTTTTGTTAGTGCTTTATGTGTTTTCTTAATGTTACTTTGTATCTTATTGATCTTATCTTGGGATAACTTTAAATCCTCAGGTGCAGTACCTGTGTTTTGTATCATTACATTTCTAACAGCTCGCCCGACAGTCTCAGCTGCATTCTCTAAAGCGGCTTGACCTCGTATATTTTGATTTCGAATTTTAGCTTCTGTTTGCGTAACTCGGAATATATTAGCAGCAAGCTCTTCATTATTCATGTAATCAAGCAAAGATGCCTTATCATCAAATAACCCTTTTTTGTTTTTTAATGCTTTTATATTCATATTGTACATACCACGATAGCCAGCATTTTGGAAAAAAGCATAATTATCAACACCGTGCCTATATGCAATATGGCTCAAACTTTTTTCTCTATCTGAAATATCACCTCGCAAATAGACGCGATCAACCTCTTCTGCGCTTTGACAAACAGCATGGATTTCTGCTGCAAGCCCTGCAAAATAGGCTTGTGCAGCTGCGACTTTAGGATTACTTATATTACCATTCATCACAGTTAGGTAACAAGCAAAGCGAGTCATTTTTAGATCATTTGGAGTATTTGGCGACGATGTTTGAATAAAATTATCAACAATAGGAATATTTAGATTATTACATACAGCATACGCTTTATTTATAGCTTTGCTTATAGCTTGCATATCATTATAACCTAGCATCATTGCCAAATCAGACGCATACCAATATACAATGCCATTTTGATTAGCAAAGTCATCAAATGTTAGTTCATTTCCTTCTTCAAAAACTAAAGCTAGTTGCGTCATACTTTTATCAAATTTTGGTTTCATAAATAATCCTTATTATTCTATCATGAATGACAAACTCAACCAATAAAATTCATCACTTCAACTAATCACAAAGCACAGACCACCAGAAGACTTTGCTATCAACCATCAAGATGTTATGGTTCAAGATCAACAAATCTAGATTTTTTTAAAATACCCGCAACATAATACACTAGCTCAACCTCATCTATAGCTAGATTAAATGGTTTATGATCGTTGTTAATACTTGAGAATCTATATTCACCATCTTTCTGGTAATCAAGGATCTTAATCATATTTTTACCATCTTTTGTACGAATGAAAACATCATCACCATTACTAAAAGGGGATTGAGGTTCAACTAGAACAAATTCGCCACTATGTATTCTCGGCTCCATGCTTGAGCCTTTTACGCGTAAACAAAATGCTTTTGGATCAGTGGTGAAAATATTTATATAGCCAACGTGAATTTCTTCAATGTCAACACTTCCGTCTGTTCCCATCGTTGCTTCTCCAATGACCTTAACTAATCCTTTTTTTGGTATTCCTATAAACTCTATGTCTTCTATCGTTCCATCTGAATTGAGAATAACCTGATCAGCCCCAGTAGCGTTAAGCATTTTTGCTACTTCCATAAAGTTAGGAGATCTTCGTCCTGTTAACCAATGCCCAACTGCACCCTGTGTTCTTTCTATTGCCTCAGCAATATCTTCTTGCTTGAGATTTTTCTCGGACATTCGATCTCTAACGAATTCATTCCACTGTTTTTTCATAGAGCCAATACCTCTCTTTATAAATTTAACAAATTATTACACTTCGTATTAATTATTCAAAATACAAAGAGTATTTTTACCTTGAATAATTAAAATACATAATGTATTATTTAGATCGATATTTATAAGGAGTTTTTTATGAACAAAATTTATGAGTATAGAAAAGCAACAAATTTAACTCAGGGAGAATTTGCTCAACAAATAAACCTTACACAAGGTGCGTTAGGGCATTACGAGTCAGGAAGAAGAACACCAGATTTAAAAACTGCGAGAAAAATTGTTATGGCATTGAATAGAAATGGTGTTGCTTGTTCTCTAGATGATGTTTTCCCTGTTCAAAACTAATTTACCAACTAACAAACAATCTTCAAGAAAAGGAATTATTTTTCATGAATAGCAAAGAGATACAGAAATTGTTGCACCGAGATTGTAAGAACAGTTCAGGCGGTATTACTTCTCTTGCTTACACGTTAGAGAAGTCGCCAAACATTCTCAGTAATAAGCTCAACGTGGACTGCGAGCAGAACCAGCTGAGCTTTATCGAAGCGATCGAACTTATCGCCACCGTTCAAAGCAAGGAAACACTCTCCGCTATTGCAGCACAAATCGATCACATCGTTGTGCCTATGCTGAAATGTGCTGATTGTGGCCAAGATGTGCTTTCTCGATTTCTAGACATCGCGGAATCAAGCGGACGAATTGGCAAAGAGATTAAAAGTGCGGTCAGTTCTAACTCAGAACTTGGGCGTGATTTATCTCAGAACGAGAAAGAGAAAATCTTAGCAGAAGTGAAGCAGTTAATTGAGCAAGCTATCTGTTTGAAGATGGAATTAGGGCAATAAAAAGCCACAGCTAAGCCGTGGCGAATTATAAATGGGGGTCTTATGAGTAAAACCGTTTTTAATGTTAATCCAAATGAGAAACAAAGTCAAAGTCAAAATGCACGCATTTTGGCGTATATGCAAAAGGGCGGGCGGATTACTTCGTTAGAAGCGTTAGCACGTTTTAATTGTTTGCGTTTATCTGCTCGAATTAAGGATTTGAGAGATAAGGGATACCGAGTTTGTTCTCAGATGATCAAGTTGAAAAATGGTAAGCGAGTAAAGCAGTATTTTATGGAGATGGACCATGAAATCACTTTACAAGAAATAAAAAACCACTGAACAAACGGAGAAATTAAATGCGGTTAGGGCAGCGAATTAAAAATACGTTCAAATTCACCCATTTTAAACATGCTAGACCATTTACAGCTTCCACATTGGAAAGGGAAACGAACAAAACTCGCACTAGCAACTTTGAAACAGTTGGGGCAATACACCGCTTTGATGTAGCCAGTGGAGGTTTTTTTAAATGCCGCACCATGTTCAAAGATAAATTGTTCCGCTGTGCGATAACTCGCTATTTCATTCTCCAGTGCGGTGCATTTTGCTTTAGTTTCGGTCAGTTCTTTTTGAGTAGATTCGTAGGTATATCGGAGTATTTCAATCTGATCCTTGAGGAGAGCAACACGCTCAGCCAAGACGCTGTTAGTTTCCATTCCAGAGAGGATATCAAGAGTAGTTTTAGCGGAGGAGAAAATGGTCGCAATATCCATAAAAAACCTCATCAATAGTCAGTTTACGGTAAGCAATTTATATAAAAAGCCACTGTTGGAGCAGTGGCAAGGATTAGGAAAAATCGCTATGAATATTAATCTTAACGAAAAACAAAGTCAATCGCAGAATGCGAGGATTTTAGCTCATTTAAAAAATGGTGGGCGAATAACTTCGCTTGAAGCGTTAAATCAATTTGGCTGTTTGCGTCTTTCTGCTCGCATTAAAGATTTACGTGATCGCGGTCATGAAATTCATGCGGAATTTATTGAAGTGTCAAATGGTAAGCGAGTAAAGCAGTATTTTATGGAGGTTGAGCATGAAATTTAGTGATGCTTTGTACGGGATAGGTAAGCCAATAGCTTACTACAATGGATTAGCTAAGCCTTTAGGCGGTGCTAAGGTTGCCATTTTCTTTAGTCAGTTGTTTTATTGGATGGATAAAACGGATAATCCGCTGGGCGTTTATAAAACGCAAGAGGAGTGGGAACAGGAGACGGGATTATCTCGTAAAGAACAGGAAACGGCTCGTAAGAAGTTACGAGATTTAGGTATTTTAATTGAGACACATAAGCGGTTAGAGCATCGTCTTTATTATCGAATTGATTGTGAAAAATTGAATGAATTTATGGAAGAGTTGATAGCAAAAAATAAGGAGGTTGGTCAATGTATGAAGGAAGCCTCCCGCAATGTTCAAAACGTTTCGCCCGAAATGTACGAAAGTGACATTCCGACCGCACCTTTTGCACATTCGTTTTTCTCAAGAGATTACATACATAGATTACATACAAGAAATAACCCCCCTAACCCCCTAAAGGGGGAATCGGCTGACGCCGAGATGTCGGCAGAGGAATTTTATTCAGTTGAAAATTTATCACAGGATGTCAATCAAGCTGTTGATGAAAATTCAAGTGATGAGAAACCATCTGACGGTGAAGCACCAAGTGCGGTTAAAAAATCGCAATCCAGTTTGAAAATTAATTATTCAGCCGTGGCTAAGTTATTCAACGCCAGTATTGATAAATCTGAGCGTAAGTTGGCTAAGGTGGCTTTTCCTGACAAGCTTAGTGAGAAACGTAAGCGGAAAATTAAAAAAATGGCGGAGATGTTCTACAAGCGTGTTTGCGAGGATTGGATGCAGGTGTTTGAAGATTATTTCAATGATTTTTTCAGCAATGCACGTGATTTTTATTTTGGTGAGAATAATCGGGGTTGGCGGGCAGATTTTGATTTTCTGTTGCGTGAGGATGTGTTTGATAAGGCACTTGAAGGGAATTTGTAATGGATAAAATATATCACTTGGAATATGCGTTAATTGGTGCTTTGTTGAAAGCGGGGTTGACGCCTAAAGCACGAGAGATCATGACGTGGCTTGAGCCTAAAATGTTTTTGACTTTTCGCTTTGGTCAGTTATACGAGAATATTCGCCGTCAAGCACGCAAGGACAATGTGATTGATTTTGTGTTGTTATCTGAAGAGTTTGGGGAAAGTTTTGCGGATTTGGCAGAGATTATTCATCGCACGACGACATCTGCCAATCTTGAAGGTTATGCAAGACGGGTGCGTGAGAGTTGGATTAATCGTGTTGCACAGGATAAGTTATTGACAGTTGCAAAAGAATTATCGACAGCTCGTGATGGTGAGTTAGAGCGAATTACGGCAAGAGCATTAACGGAGTTAGAGCAGTTGTTGGCAGACAGGGTAGATATTAAGCCTATTTTGCTGGGGGATTTGTTGGATAGCTATGTTGAGGTATTGGACAATCGTACGAAGTCTGATTTTAATCAGCGATTGCTGTTTACGGGGGTTGAGGCGTTAGATCGAATTTTAGGCGGTATTAATGCGACGGATGTCACGGTGATTGCTGGTCGTCCAGGAACGGGGAAGACGGAATTTGGTTTGACGATAACGAAAAACATTGTTCAACGCAGTGGCTCGGTGCTGTTTTTTAGTCTTGAGATGGATAATTTTCAGTTGGTTGATCGGTTGTTGAGTGCTGGGGCAAATGTGTCTGTGTGTAAACTACGTAATCCAATGCAATTAGACCAAAGTGACTATGCTCGGATTGCAAGTTATTTAGGAGAAGCGAAGAAACAAGCCTGTTATTTTGTGGATAGAGGCGGTTTGAATGCACAAGAGATTCGTTCAATTACGGAAAATCATTTAACTCAAACAGGCGAGTTATCCGCAGTGGTGGTGGATTATTTGGGATTGGTTCGACATCCAAACCAATCTTTGAATAAACATTATCAAATTACGGAGACGATGGCAGATTTGAAGCTGTTGGCAAAAGATTTAAAAGTGCCTGTGATTTTGTTGTGTCAGTTAAATCGTGATGTGGACGGGAGAGGGGATAAGCGACCGATGAATAGCGATTTACGAGAATCAGGTTCAATTGAGCAAGATGCTAGTCAGATTATTATGCTTTATCGTGAGAAGAGTTATCGCACTGATTGTGAGCATAACTATGCGGAGTTAAATGTGACGAAAAACCGTTTTGGTGCGTTGGGTAAGGTGTATATGGAGTTTATCAATGGGCATTTTGTTGCCTGCGATCAGGCTGTTGCATTTGAGGCGATAGAGTCTATTAAAAATGATGGTGCATTTAAATCACGACATAGTAAGCAGAAGGCATCATTGGATAAATATTATCAAGGGAGAGTATTTTAATGCATTCAGTTAAGAATCAGTGGCGGACACCTCGTTGTCTTTTTAATTACTTAAATAATTTACATTTTTTTAGTATTGATGGTTGTTCTAATGGCGTTGATAGCCAATGTCATTTTTTTATTGGCGATTATCAAGGTGATGATGAAGAGATAAAGAGCGGTCAGATGTTTGGGGATTTTTTAGGTGACTTTGAACTGTTGTCTGAGGCACTTGATCGTTTTATTGATGAGCATTTTGATTTGCCTCACTTTTTTGTTAATCCGCCTTATAGTAATCCGTTGCCATTTGTTGAGCGAGCTATTGAGCTGAAAAAGGCAGGCTATTTAGTGGTGATGGTATTACCACAAGATTTATCGACTAAATGGGGTGCGTTGGTGGCCAAGCATGCGAGTGAAATTTTATTTATTACTGGAAGCCGAGTTGCGTTTATTCACCCTAAAACAGGTGAGGCTGGAGGAAGTCCGAGTAAGGGGACGATGGTGGCATTTTTCGATCCTCGTAAGCAATCTGTTGGCAATGTGGGATTTGTTGAATGGCAACACATTGAAAAATGGGGGCAGTAGTTTTGAACGTGCAGATGGTGAAAATAGCAGGGGGAACGCTTATTCCTGTTGATGATGAAAGTGCAGAGCAGATGAGTCGTTTTAAAACGGGAGATGTGATTAATGTTAAGGTTAAATTATTACGTAATCCCACTTTTCACCGCAAGGTATTTGCTTTTTTTAATTTTTGTTTTGAGTATTGGACTGCAGATAAAACGGATTGGCAATTTTTAGATAAGACGGTGCAGTTTGATACTTTTCGTAAACATTTAACTGTGTTAGCGGGCTATAGAGTGGAAACTTATACGATTGATGGGCGTGTGAGGGTGGAGGCGATGTCACTTTCTTACGAGAACATGACTCAAGAGGAATTTGAGCGATGTTATCACGCCTTGATCAATGCCGCACTTCATTATTTATTTAATAAAACAACTGATCAGAATGTTATTGAACGCCTTTACAGCTTTTTTTAAGGACGATTAATGCGAGCGAAAAAATTAAAGAATATAAATGTAAATGTTGTGGCAATTTGTTTGTAAAGACGATCAGCACAACTCAGCAGGTGTGTTCATTGGCATGTGCGATCAAATTAGGAAAGCAACAAACTCGTCAGAAGCGGGAGAAGATGAGTAAGGCAAAGCGGTTAGAAACTAAAAAAAGAATGACCGCACTTAAGGAGATGAACAAGACACATCATCAGTTGATAAGCGAAGCACAAAGTGCGGTAAATAAATATGTTCGGGTACGCGATAAGCTTAAATCATGTATTTCTTGTGGTATGCCGTTGGTGGACGAAAAATTAGGCGGTGGATTTGATGCGGGGCATTATCGAAGTCGGGGAGCAGCTCCACATTTGCGGTTTTATACGCTGAACATTCACGGACAATGTAAACGCTGTAACCGTTGGCTTGGTGGTAATTATCATGAATATAGAGCAGGGCTGGTGGAACGGTTAGGGCTTGAGAAAGTTAAGTTAATTGAGTCAGATAATCGGTCAAGGCATTATTCTGATGATGATTTAAGACGGATTAAGAAAATCTTTAACCAGAAAGCGAGAAGACTTGGAAGACGTAGGGGGTATGATGAATATTGATAGAGTGTTAATTGCTTGGGGACGATTTGCTAATAGTCGTATTGGTACGGAATATCCTTGTATTGCTGCTGGTATGAAACTCGCGGTAATGCCATTAAGTCGGTATAGTATGTTTAATTTAACAGATGAGGCTTGTTTTCTAATTGGGGAGCAGATCTTAAAATTGAAAGAGAAGCAGGATTTGCGTTATGAGATTTTGATGGCGAGATATGCCTTAAGAATTGAGGATGTAGATATTTGTAAGATATTAAATATTAGTCGTGCGACTTATTTCAATGAGCTGGCAAAAGCAAAGAGTTATATTGAGGGAGCGATTGATAGTGCGAAGATAGATATTCATTTTTTATGAAAATTTTTTGGTAAAAATGCAAAAAAAGTCTTGCTTAGTCTAGACTGAAAGTGTATGATTTAGTATATCATTGCAATAGTTGCAAAAAGAATATATTGACGCCCCTAGCTGAACCAGCTGGGGGTTTTTTATTGCTTCTAAAGCAAAGGGGAGTCGATGGGGAAAATTTCTAAACTTGAAATTCTATCATTAAAAGGTGGTGGCTTTAATGTCTTAATCCACGAAAAAGGTATAACAGTGGCACATTATTCTGCAGATGGCAAGTTAATCAGGGCGGCTGGTAATATCGATCTTCTTCCAAGTGAAATTAAAGTGACGCAAAAGAGTGATTTTTAACCAAGCTCAGTTTGACGACTGGGCTTTTTTATTGCCCCAAAAGCAAGGGGTGGAGATATGAAAATGAAAGACGCTGGGACGCAATCATATATCTGGTCAGGTTTTGGAGCTTTCTTCGCACTTCTCTCTCTTCAAGAGTGGCTAGCGGTTATCAGTTTAACAATTGGCGTTATCACAATGCTTGTGAATTCTTATTATAAAAAGAAAGATAATGAGAGAAAGAACGCAGAAAGAGCAAGACTTGAAGAACTTCATAAATTAAGAGTTGAGAGAATGAAGCTTAAACTTGAAAGAGAAAAAATGGGGGCGAAAGGTGAAGCACTCTAAAAAACTCGCCGTGTGTGCTGTTGCTTCGGTTATTGCGATTGTTCTTTCTAAGAATGACGGACGAATCCGCACGGGACAGAGAGGGCTAGAGATTATCGGCAACGCTGAAGGTTGTATGCTTGAGCCGTATCAGTGCCCTGCGGATGTGTTGACGGTTGGGATCGGTAGTACAGAAGCAAGCGGATTGAAGATAACTCGCAATAAACGATATACGCTGCAAGAGATTGCAGATCGCTGGATTCACGATCTCAAAAAAGCCGAACAGTGTGTAAATATGTTCGCCAGTGGGTACAGGCTGCCGCAAGGTGCGTTTGAATCGGCAGTGTCGATAACGTTTAACGTTGGATGTGGCGCTATGAGAAAATCAACGATGTTTAAGCACGCACGTAATGGCAATATTAAAGCAATGTGCGATCAGTTCCCGCACTGGGTATATGCTGGCGGTAAAGTATTGCGTGGGCTAGTTATTAGGCGAGAGAAGGAGAAAGAACTATGTTTAGCCGATTAACTCAGATTCTAATCGCCATCATTTTGGGCTTGTGCGTAGCGTTGTGGGTCCAGTTTCAGATTATTTCTAGCAAAAAAGCCGAGAATGCCGCACAAGCTCAAATTATTAATGAACAAGCTAAGAGTATTGAATCGCTCGAGAAGTACGAAAGAATCAATCGACTTCTCACGCTAGAAATTAGTCAGCTTGAGAGCGAAATTAGGGGAAAATCAGATGAAGCAATTAATTCTATTTCAGACAGTGAAAAGAGTGCTGACGCTCACAATGCTAGCACTCCTCGTTCTATTGTTGACTTCTTGCGCAAGTAAGCCAGTAGCACAAGTATGTCCGCAGATTCCAGCGGCACTTCTTGCTCACTTAGACAAAACAGGATTCAACGGCAAGACTTATGGTGATGTGTCTAAATATGCAGTAATACTCAAACGTGAGCGTGATATTTGTCTTCATCGTGTTGAGCAGATAAGACGTTGGCATGATGAGATGGATATGAGTAAATGATATTAATGGTGTGACTGATGAGTTCTAAATTAGAAAATGGTGCAGAAATAGGAAGTTATGGAGATGTTAAGGTCAGTAATTTCGAAAGATAATTAACCCGATAATGAGAAGAGGAAAACCAAGAAATACGGCAACCAGAGCAAGCAGTTTAGAGAGGTCGTTGTATTAAATGCGGTTATCTTTAGAAACACACACATACACAAAGAAAATATTCAAAAAGGATTGACCACTATGTCAAAAAAAGGCGAGATTAAATCCACGTCTAAAGGGCGTGGTAGACCTACAAAATATAAGGCTGAATATGCTATTCAAGTAGAAAAGTTATGTTTATTAGGGGCGATAGATAAAGATATTGCTGATTTTTTTTAGCGTTGATGAAGCAACAATAAACAGATGGAAGTTAGAACATTCTGATTTTTACGAGTCCATAAAGAAAGGAAAAATGCTAGCGGACGCAAATGTAGCTGAGAGGCTTTACAAAAGGGCGTTGGGATATGAGGCTCCTGATGTTGATATACGAGTTATTAACAATCAGATTGTGGAAACTTCGTTGATTAAGCACTATCCGCCCGATCCAACATCGGCAATTTTTTGGCTCAAGAATAGGCAACCAGAGAAATGGCGGGATAAGCAAGTTCAAGAGATTTCGGGAGTTGATGGCGGTGCGGTGCAGGTTGCAGTGAAAAAGGAAATCGATCTTTCGGTATATTCAGATGATGAACTTAGACTTCTTAGAGAGCTTAAGCGAAAGCAAGCTTAGTAATGAGTTAGCTCGCAGAAATTTGATTGATTTCACTACGCACACTAAGCCCGATTTCATTACAGGTTGGTTTAATGAAATTATTGCTCGTGAATTACAGCAATTTTACCAAGATGTTATTGATGGCAAGCAGCCTCGCTTAATGATTTTTGCTCCTCCTCGAAGTGGTAAGAGTGAATTATTTAGTCGTCGCTTTCCAGCTTGGGCTTTTGGTAAAAAGCCTGATTTACAAGTCATTGCTTGTTCTTATTCTGCTGATTTGGCTAGTCGAATGAACCGAGATGTGCAACGAATTATGGATGCTGAAAATTATCATGATATTTTCCCACAATCTTGGTTAAGCAATAAACGAATGACAACCATTTCAGGACAGGCACTTAGAAACAGTGAAATTTTTGAAATTATGGGACATAAAGGTGCATATCGTTCTGCTGGTGTGGGCGGTGGTATAACAGGTATGGGTGCTGATATTGCGATCATTGATGACCCTGTAAAAGATGCCAAAGAAGCTAATTCACAAACGGTTAGGAATAGTGTTTGGGATTGGTACACGACAACACTTTATACTCGTTTGTCACCTAATAGCGGCGTTTTATTGGGAATGACTCGATGGCACGAAGACGATTTAGCAGGGCGATTGTTGCAAGAAATGGAGAATGGTGGCGATCAATGGCGTGTTATTTCATTTCCTGCAATAGCAGAGCAGGATGAAATATATCGAAAAGAAGGCGAGCCATTACACCCTGAGCGTTTTGATTTAGATCGGTTAATTAAAATTAAAAATGCAGTGGGAACTCATACTTGGAATGCACTTTATCAACAAAGACCATCTAGCAAGGGTGGTGGAATTATTAAAGGTGAATGGTTTGGTCGATATAAAATTGCTCCACTAATTAAGCTTAAAGCTATTTATGTAGATACGGCTCAAAAAACAAAAGAACATAACGATTATTCTGTCTTTTTTGTCGCTGGTAAAGGAGTGGATGGGAAACTGTATATCTTGGATTTAGTTCGTGGTAAATGGGAAGCACCAGAACTTGAGCAAAAATTAAAAGATATATGGCAAAAACATAAGTCAGACACAAGTACGGGATTGATTACAAAAGCTCATATTGAAGATAAAGCAAGTGGGACAAGCCTAATTCAGAAGATTAAACGAGAGAGCCAAATTCCAATTAATCCTGTTCAGGTCGATAAAGATAAATATACAAGAGTGTTAGGTGTTCAAGGGTATATTGAAAGTGGGTATGTAATGCTTCCTGAGTATGCCTTTTGGGTTAATGATTTTATCGCTGAATGTGAGGCATTTACGGCGACAGATAGCCATAAACATGACGATCAAGTTGATACTCTGGTTATGGCAATTAACGATCAACTTTCTAGACCTCCGCAATTATGGGATGTTTTATGACACAAATTCAAATTAATGATGGATTAACATCACTTGCGACAAATCTTGGCAAGCGACAAGAGCAACTAAAATATACTAGTGGTTTTTGTTTGACTGATGACAAGGCACAATTAGATGCACTTTGGAAACAAAATTGGATTGTTCAAAAAATCTGTAATAAAAAAGCAAGAGATATGACACGAAAATGGCGTAATATTTTTTCGAATGATTTAGATGCAGAACATTTGGAGAAAATTGAAAGTATTGAACGCAAGATTAAATTAAAAGAGACGTTAGAAAAGGGTTGTGCATGGGCTAGTCTCTACGGTGGTGTTGCTATTCTTGTGTTAACTGAAAGAAGCACAACATTTCCTCTTAAGCCTGGTCAGCACATTGAGAAACTTATTATTCTTGAACAAAGCAAAGTGCAACCTAAGGGTGAGAGAAACGAAAATGTTTTTGATGACAATTTTGGCAAGTACGATATTTATACGGTAAATGGCAAAATTGATGTTCATTATTCAAGATTATTATTCATTAATGCAGTTGATAGGCCTTTAGAAGAGCAACATAACCAATTTTGGGGGCTTTCTGATATTGAGCAAGCATATGAAGTGCTTAAGCGATATGATGCACTAAGTACAAATACAGGTGATTTAGTCCAAGAAAGTAAAGTTGATGTTTTTAAAATGGACGGTTTAACTAATAAGCTTGCTGCTGGGTTTGAAAGTGATATTGCAAAAGCAATGACATCTATTCAACTCATTAAATCATCAACAAATATACTTCTTATTGACAAAGATAATGAGTATGACCAAAAAGAGCTGACATTTACAGGCTTGAGAGATTTGTTAATTGAGTTTCGTAATGCAGTAGCAGGGGCAGCAGAAATGCCTGTTACTATCTTGTTTGGTCAGTCTGTGTCTGGGCTTGCTAGTGGCGATGAAGATATTCAAAACTATCATGAATCTATTCATGGATTACAGGAAAATAGGCTAAGACCTGTATTTGAGAAACTAGATCCAGTTATCTCAACAATGGCTGTAGGATTTTACCCACAGGATTGGTGGTTTGAGTTTGTTCCACTAACCGAAATAAAACAAGAACAGAAAGTGAATATGCTTAATACATTCTCTGCTGCTACAAATGTTCTGATGCAAAATGGTGTATTAAGTGAGATTCAAGTAGCTAATGAATTGAAAGAAAGTGGTTTATTCGCTTCAATTTCTGCAGAAGAGATTGCCAAATTAGAGGAGCAAATGGATGTTAATGAATTTACCCGAGATTTGGAAGAACCAGAAGAATAAGCCGAAAATACGCAAGTTCAAACTGAATAAGACGAGTAAACAAACGGAATTTTGGTATAGTCGTCAGTTACTTGGTTTGGTTGGTGTATTAAGAAAACAAGTAGAAGGGGCATTGCAACAACCGCAATCCCCTTTTTTAATGGATAGCGATAATGATTTTAAAGCCTTTGATACTCAACGCTTTTTAGACATTGTCAAAAAATTATCAGGAAATGATCGCTCTTTAACCGTTGAAAATATAGCACAAGAGTTTGTAAAGCGTGGTAATCAACAAAACGTGCGAGAGGTAACAGCGAATTTACAACGTCAAACTGGTATAGATTTACAAGGTTTTCTCGGTAATAGTCCAGCCTTGCTTGAAAAGGTTAATTTGCTCACTACTGCTAATATACAACTGATTAAATCGATTAGTAGTCAGTATTTAGACAAAGTACAAACTGCAGTAACACAATCAGTTATGACAGGTAAGCTCAATGCTGATTTAGCCAAAGAGATTAGAGAGATTGGCAATGTAACAGAAAGCAGAGCAAGATTAATTGCACGTGACCAGTCATCAAAACTTAATGCCACATTAACCCAAGTTCGTCATCAAGATTTAGGTATTAAGAAATATCGTTGGAGTACATCAGGTGATGAGAGAGTAAGAAGTAGTCACGCTGAGAATGATGGCAAGATTTTTAGTTATGACGATCCACCTGAAACAGGACACCCTGGACACGAGATTAACTGTCGGTGTGTGCAGATACCAGTGTTGGATGAAAAGTCAGTGCAAGAGAAAATCACTCGCATTGAACGGATAGAAAAAGCGTTTAATACGCCAATTCCAGTCGATCCTACAGATAAAGTCGTACTACCCAAAGTAGAAACAAAGAGATTTGGTACGTTAGAATTTGGGGAGAAACAAGTTCGAGACAAGATTAAACATTATAGAAAGTATTTTAACCCGTTTGAGAAGAGATCTAATCCATCTGTGTGGCGTACATACCAAAAAGAGCTTATACGACAACTTAATCATAAAGACACCATTGCTTTTGGGCATTATAGAGATGTAAAAGACTCCAAAGTTTTCTATAATAGGAAAACTGGCTGGGTAATGATTTTTGTTAATGGAGTGTATTTATCGTCAATGAAAATGATCAGGCACTCAAGCCAATGGAAAAATTACCTTAAAAATGGGAGATTGGGATAATGACTGAGCTATTAAAATTAGCCATAGATTTCCATAATAAGAAAATATCTGTAAATGAATTCCAAGAATTGTATTTAGATAAATGGAACGGTGGAACCAAGGGAGTGACGCAAGATGAGCAGAATAAAGAAATTAGTATTTATTATGCCACTGAGTGTTACAACCCTAACGGAATTTATCTGCATAATGGTGAAATTGATGAAGTCCAGTTAAGAAAAGAGATTGCTGAGCATCTAAGAGAATTAAAACTGGTTGATTAAGTTCAAAGCACATAAATCTCACAATTAGAAAATATATCGAAAAACAAGAATGCCCTGATTAGAGCGTTAGTGCTTACATCTCCACCTAAATCAAAGATTATAGGTGGAGAATTACGCACAATAAGTTAAATATGGTTCTTATGGCTTTCTTGTCGGTTCGGTAGTATATTATAACAGAGACACTGGCGGTGTTGCGGTATTTGATGAAGACGGTAATTTTGTTACTTTCATCAAAATGGATAAGAAATCCGCTCAGTGGAGAAATTTCCTTAAAAACGGATTATTGAGATAATGAAAAGTAAAATACTGGATACAGCTATTGATTTTTATCAGGGGCATATCTCAGCCATACAATTTTCAGAACTTTTTGTTGATTTGTTTTATAGTAATAAACAATCGGCAGATGAATTAGAAGCGGAAGCCGAAGCAAGCATTTTTTTAGCGGCAGATGCTTATTCAGTAGATGTACCGGAGCAACAAGAAGAAGTTACTAATTTAGGCAGGATAAGTGCTTGTCGGTTAAAGTTGGAAGTAGGAAAAGTATTGAGTAAGGCTAAGTTAATGCAAAACTCATAGAATGGGAAGCAAGATTTGCGAGAAAGTAAAAAAGATGCTTATCATCGTATGATGGCGATGAATTAATTTAAAAAGAAGAGTAGCCCACATAAACCTTGGAGTGATGAATTTAAAGAAAAAGCTGAAAAAACATACAATAACTTTGCTATTTTGGGTATAATTGTAGATGTACACGGTTTGGTTCGCTATTTACAACGCTTTAATGATATTGATGTTTCTCAAATGGCAGAAATTATTAAGCAAACAGAGCCTGATTTTTATGATGAAGAAACAGAGCATTTAGTTCGTTTTTTACCTAAGAAAAAATTAGCAATTATTCAATCTAAAAAAGATAAGCAAATTGTTTCTTTTGTGAAACGTTCAAGAGAAAGTAAAAAATGGAAAAAAATAAAATAATGGCATACTTAAAAGTAGTTGGTGACTTTGTTTCACTTGAGCGAAATGGGGAAAATGCTAAAAAACTATTGGCTTTGGTGCCTGATGATATTATTCAAAATGCTGAAGGCTACCAAATACAAGGTGACAATTGGCACGCTTTAACATTTTTGCTTGAAGATTGGGCATTTGATTTACAAGGAAACATTGAAAATGACGATCTTGATATTCTTATTGATGAAATAGGAATGCATTTTAATCAGTCGAAAGATGGCGTTATGATGAAAGGAAATAAGGCTCTATCAATACTGCATCAGAAGGCTTTAAATAAAGCCGTGGAATGTTATTTTTAATAACTAAATTTATTACAAACCTAGCCAAGAGCTAGGTTTTTTATTACCAATCAACCCGATCCGTAAAGGTCGGGTTTTTTATTGCCTGCAAGATAGAGATGTACACTCGACAAGCGGTGTGTTTTCTCTCGCTCACTGCTTCTTGTAGGCTTCTTTTGCGAGAGAGAAGAGAGAGTAAAATGAAACTGATCGATATTAAAGATTTTAACCAATTTGTTCAGATTAAAAATAACCAAGTTATTACAGATTCTTTAACCGTAGCTACCGTATTTGGCAAGCACCATAGAGATGTATTAGAAAAGGTTAGAAGCCTTGATATTCCTAGCGAATACCGTCAGCGGAATTTTACGCAGACGGTCATTGAACGTCAAAGCCCAAACGCTTACCATATAACAACTTTTAATTTGTAAAAAACTCACCAAATCAGACCGCTTGCAACCCACGTTGCAAGTGGTGTTTGGCATAGCTGGAATTTATAGAAAATGCAAAAAACAAAACCCCGAACACGGCAATGCTCGGGGTTTTTCTTTACCTATTTCAACGCAATTAAAACAGGAGTATTAAAATCGTGGGTATTTTAACCTTAATTTTTCCAACATTCAAGGAGCTAACAATGCAATATGGTTTATTAGAAAGTGTATTAGGTTTAGCCTTTTTAATTCTCGTTTGGCGATTACCCAATATCTTATCAGTACTCAAAGATTGGAGAAATTAGAATGGCTAAAAAGCGTAAATATCATTCCAGCATTGAGATCAACATTGATTTTGGCGTGGTTGCTTTTTGGTGCTTTATAGGGTTTGTCATCTGCCACTTTTTTAAATAGGAGTTTAGGGCAATGACTGAACGTTTATCTACACTCAGATTTTGGGGCATTTGGTTGCTAGGCTTTCTTATTGCGTCATCAACCTTTATCAATGCAATTAAATGGTGGTAACAAATGAAATTCACAGACAAAGGCTCAAGTCAAAGAGCGGTAACAAAAGACGGCTATTTAGTTGTACCAGCAACGATTTCTAAAGTAGGCGTATTTGACTACCACGCAAGCGAATTAGGCTTGCAAGAAATGGCAGTGAAAAAAGTGGCTCGTACGGAAAACTCTTTATTTTCAGACCGCACTTTAGCCAGTTTTGAAGGGGTACCTTTAACTATTGGACACCCAGCACAAGGGGTCAATGCGAAAAACTGGAAAGAATTATCTGTAGGTGTGGTGAGAAATGTTAAGCGTGTAAATGATACCTTAGTGGCTGAAGCTTGGGTTTATGACGAAGATGCCATTAAGTTAATTCAAGATGAGGGTATTGAAGAGCTTTCTTGTGGATACGACTGCGATATTGTCACCACAGCAGTTCAGGATGCTGATTTTGAGATGTCGCCGATGATCGGCAACCATGTCGCTATTGTGGCGAAAGGGCGATGTGGACCAACTGTTAAATTCGCCGATGAGGATAGAACCATTATGAGTAAAAGTGTGAAATTCCTTGATGCCTTGCTTGGTGCGTTTGGTATTAAGTTATCAGATGAGCAAAAACAAAAGGTGGAAGAGGAAGAAAAGAAAGAAGAGGGCGAAAAACAGCCATCATCTAAATCTGAAACTAAGCCTGAAAAAACGGTTGAAAAAGATAAGGAAGAACCAAAGGAGAAAACAAAAGTGAATAATGCAGCATTAGTGCAAGAAAACGAACGACTCAAAGCACAAATTAAAGAGTTGCAAGATGCTCAAAAATCTACAGCAGAAGAAAGTAAACGCACTGCTTTATTAGCCGATGCGAAAGTACATTTCGCTGATGTCACCTTTACCGACAAAGCAACAGTGCGTGAAATTCAACAAGGTGCAGTAGTATCTACAGGTATTTTTACTGAAGATGAAGCAAAAAAACTTTCAGATGCGGAGATGGCTGGTGCTTATGTCGCAGCAAAAGCCACTGCGAAGAAGCTTGCTGACCAAAACTTAGGACGTGTGTTAATTGGTGATGCAACACCAACACAACGATTTGATTTTAACTCTTACAACGAAGGAGCAAAATAATGGCATTTGCAATTAATACTGCAGTTGCGACTGCTGGCAACATTGGCAAAGGTGGATTAGCTAACTCAAAAGCTATTGCCTATATGAACGAAGGCGAAACCGCATTAGTAGCAGGACGTTTTGTCGCGTTATCTGAAAAAGGTGTAAAAGCCTTATCTGCTAAAACTGACACCGTTGCTGGTGTGGTAGTGCGTAACGTGATTAAAGACGAAACCCCACAAGGTCAGCTTTGTGATGTAATGCATATTGGTACAGCAGACAGCATTTGGGTTGAGATTGCTAAAGGGGTGGATGACCTCAAGCGTGGCGATAAAGTGCATGTTGTTGCTGTGGCGAATGCTTCTAAGCTTGTCGGCACTATTCAAAAAGACAAAGATGATGAGAACTGCATTAAAACCGACTACACCGTGATTAAAGTAGCAGGCAATATTGCAGAAATTACCCGTTTATAACTAGAAGGAATGAAATAACTATGCCACATATTAATATTTTACGCTCGGCATTAACTGAGGTGCAAACAGGCATCAATCGTACAAAATACCCTGATATTGTGTTCCCACATTTTGTGCATATCAATTCACAAGGGAGCGAGCTTGCTGATGAAATCCTAAGTTTTAGCTCTGATATTACTGGAGACTTAGACAGTGGCTTGATTTCAATGAATACTAGTGTATTCGATCAGGTTGGTGTAACTTTTAACCACAAAAAAGTACCATTAGTCACTTGGATGAAATTAGTTGAATGGCACGAGTTTGAGATTAAAAAAGCGGCTGCATTGGGTGTTCAGGTAAACACTGAAAAACTCTATGCACTTAACCAAAACGCACACCAAACTTTGCAAAAAGTGGCGTTTTTAGGACACGCATTAGATACTCGCTTAAAAGGCTTGTTAAATGCAGAAGGTGTTGAAGTGTTTGAACCAAAAGGCAAAAAAGCGATTAATGCAATGAATTATGCTGAGGCGGTCAAATTTTTTGAAGAAATTTTTCTGCGTTCAGTAGAAAAAACCTATCGCATTGCTGTGCCTGATACTTTTGCTATTGATAGTGCAGATAAAGCTCATTTGGCATTATTAGAACGTCCAAATTCGGATAAATCTGCCCTTGAGTGGCTAGAAGAAAAACTTAAAGGTGCAGCTGGCAAGTATATTAAAATTGAAGCTTTGCCATCTAACTTTGCGAAATTAGCCAAAGAAAGCAAAACGCGAGCGTTAGTTTACACTAATGACAAAAATTATGTGGAAATGAACGTACCAAAATCACCTACAGTAATTGGAGCAGGCAAGAAAGATCTTGTTACTTATCAATCAGGTTTAACTATGGTGTTTGGTGGCGTAAACTTCAAAGAGCCACAATCGGCTTTATACGTTGATTATTAATATTAAGGAGTAGTGAATGTCATTACAAAACAGTTTTATAAAGCGTTATCCTGAATTTAAAGATGCCGACCTTGAACAAGTCGGCATTTTTATTGAAGATGCAAAAGCCGAAATTAGCGAAAAGCAGTGGGGGCAACTGTATGGACGTGGCGTAATGGCATTAGCTGCTCACTTGCTCAGAATAAGTTTTAACTTAAAAGAAAGTCAGGGCGGAGCAATTCGCCCTATTGTTTCTGAAACAGCGGGTGAACTTTCAGTAAGTTATACTCAATCGATTTCAAACCCTAGTGATGATTTCTATCAAACAAGTGCTTATGGCCAAGAATATTTACGACTTCGTAAATTGATTGGCATTGGGATAATTGTAGTATGAGTATCTCGATTTCTGGTAATTTTAATGCACTTAAGAATTTAGCTAAAACACTGGATGAGCTTGTTAAGAGAGATGTTTTCGTGGGTATTCCAGAAGAAGCTAATAAATCATTAAAAGATCAACCTAGTTTCAATATGGCTAGTCTTGCAGCAGTGCTTGAATTTGGCAACGACCGTATTCCAGAACGCCCTTTTTTAAGACGGACACTAAATGACAATCAGGAAAAGTATAGTTTAATGTTCGTTAATCTGTTTAAGAAAGGTGTTGAGCCAGAAAAAATCTATAAACAACTTGCGTTAATTGCTCAAGGTGATGTTCAAGAAAATATTGTGCATGGGAATTGGGTGCCGAATAACCCGAAGACGATTAAACGTAAAGGTTCGAGCAAGCCACTTATTGATACAGGTAAATTGCGACAGTCAATAAAAGGAATAGTGAGATGAGCTTAATTAATCAACGTGGACGATTGAATAATAGTTTGTTTAGGCAAACCCTAATGCTAAAAAGGCTAAAAGGTGAACATTCTGCAGAGGGGTTTAACGCAATTTACTCTGAACCTGAAAAGATAGTTGCCATTGCAATTCCAACGACACAAAACGATATGCAATCAATGCCAGAGATGGAGCGTTTTTTACCATCAATGAAGTTTTTTACTGGTGTTCAGTTGTCAATTGGCGATCTAGTTCATTTTAGAAACCACGACTATAGAATCATAAAAGCAGGAGAGTGGGGGGATTATGGATACTACAACAATATCGGAGTTCGACATAGTGCGACTGCGAAAGTTGATTCAAATGGCTTTGAAATTACCTGATGGTTCTGTATTAGGTGGCTGGCTACCAGATAATAAACTTTCAAAATTTATTACTGTCGATTTAATTTCAAGCAAAGAAATAGGACTAAGTAAGCGTAGATTTGATGGGCAAAAAGAAAGAATTATAACTAGTTGCTTGAGTATGGTTAGTGTTTCTTGTTACGGCTCTAATGCAGTAAGAGTAGCAATGAAGCTGAGAACAATCTTACAAAGTTCAGAAATAATTGATGCATTTAAGACGATGAATGCAGGTATTGTTAGCTTCTCTGATGTGCGAAACCTTACTGCAACTATTTTAGCTAATTTTGAGGAGAGAGGGCAATTTGATTGTGAAATTTCACATCATCATGTTGTTGAAACTACACTTAATTCAATCGAGCAAGTTGATATTACAACAAACAATCATTTAGTTAAACAAATAAGAGGAAATTCATAATGGCTTTATCTATTTCGAATATTGTCAATGTGCAGCTCAATACCGTACCAAAATCGGCACCACGTAAGGATTTTGGTGTAGTTGCATTATTTACACCAGAGGCAGGAATCGCTTTTAACGATGCGGTAACTCGTTATGTTTATGTGCAAAGCCAACAAGAAGTAGAGCAACTTTTTGGCTCTAATTCAGAAACATCAAAGGCAAGTTTTCCATTTTTTAGTCAAAGTCCACGTGCAAAACAGTTGATTATTTGTCGCTGGCAGAAATCTGGAACAACAATTCCACAAACTTCGAATAAATTATCAGGCGCAGTTTTAAATAATGATCTAGATGATTTTAAAAATATCTCGAATGGTTATTTTAAATTCATTGTTGGTGATAAAACATTAGAGATTAAAGGTGTTAATTTAACAAAAAGCACTGGATTGCATAATGTTGCTACCAAAATCCAAGAAAAGCTAACCACGCTAACTGCAGGTGTGACAATTACGTATGATGATGTAGGTAATCGTTTCATAGTGACTAGTTCAACCGCTGGAGTTCATTCAGACACAGTGATGAAATATGCATTCGATGATGGTCAAGATGGTCAGTACATTGGAGCAATGCTTAAGCTTGAAAATGGTCAGGCATTGTCTGAAAAAGGTGTTGCACAAATTGTTTTAAAAGCGGAAAAAGTAAATCAAGCGTTATTTAATGTCGCTGAAGTGAATAATAGTTGGTATGGTTTTACTTTTGCAGCACAACTGACAGATCCACAAATTGAAAGCTGTGCTAAATATGCACAGAGTAATACAAAGTTATTCGGAGTAAATGTTATTCGTGCAGAAAATCTCGAATGGAAAGCAACGAATATCTTCAAGAAACTTTATGATGCACAATTAGATCACACATTGGCAATTTTTGACAAGGACGATTTATACGCCGCATCTTCAGCATTGGCACGTCTTTTATCGGTCAACTTTGCAGCGAATAACTCAACAATGACGTTGAAGTTTAAAACACAGCCTGGAATCACTGCTGATGATGTGACTGCAACTGAACATAATAAAGCTAAACGCTTAGGTATCAATACTTATACCTATTATGACGATGTAGCAATGATCTCAGAGGGTACAGTTATTGGTGGTAAGTTTGCAGACGAGATTGTAATTCTTGATTGGTTCACTGATGCAGTTCAGAAAGAAGTGTTTGCACGTCTTTATAAATCACCGACTAAGATCCCACTTACTGATAAAGGTCAAGCTGTACTTATTTCAGCAGTAGAGAAAGTGTGTCTTGAGGGGATTAATAACGGTGCATTCGCTTCTGGTCAATGGACGGGAGATGGTTTCGGATCGCTTAAAACAGGTGATTATCTTGAGAAAGGTTACTATGTCTGGGCTGCACCAATGGATACACTTTCAGACAGTGACAAAGAACAACGCACAGCAACACCAATTCAAGTGGCTGTTAAACTAGCTGGTGCAATTCATTTCGTTGATATTATCGTTAATTACAATCGATAAGGAGTAAAAAATGGCAGTATTTGATCCAAAAGAAGTCAGTGTTTTATTGGATGGTAGAGAGATTAGTGACTGGGCAGATGGTGCTGATGTCATTAGCGTGAATTATTCTGTTGATGATGGTGAATATATTATCGGTGCAGATGGTCGAGGTATCTTTATTGCAAACACTGACAAGTCAGGCACGCTGAAACTCAAGGTTAAACAACATTCTGAAGATAACGCTTATTTAATCAAACTGCGTAATCAACAAAAAAATAGTATTAAAACGTTCGCACCTCTGACGTTATCTATTCGTGACTTAATGAATGGTGATGTTGTGACGGCGACAAAAGGTTATTTCACTACACCGCCAAACTTTGTACGTGGGCAAGGACACAATGCACAAACTTGGACAATTAAATTTGAAAATGTTGTGATGAATCTTGAAAAAGGAGTGTAATTTATGGAGATGCAACACGAGTTTGAATTAAATGGTGTACGCTATGTAATGACACCAGCAAATGCAATGGGGGCGTGGTGTGCGATTAAAAACGCATTAAAACTTGTTCAAGGTGTGGATTTGTCTAGTGTAAAAGCGGGTGAGAAAGAACAGGTTGGTTATGCTGTTTTAACGCATTTATTGTCTTGTCTTGGCGATCCAAGTGTAAAAGCATTGGAAGATATTGTACTCAAGCATACAACTTGTTGTGTTGATGGTTCACAGTATCGACTGTCAGATAATCCAGACAAACACTTTAACCAATATCGCAGTCATTTAATCCAAGTATTGGCAGAGGGGGTGAAATATCAATTTGCGGATTTTTTCAGCGGTGGGGCTACATTGCTAACCTCTATTCTTCCAAACACCAAAAACAAGTAAGCCAGTCTAAAATTGACTGGTTTATTTTTACACCGATAGTCAAAAAATACTGCACACTTTACGAGCTAAGGTCAGTTTATTCATTAGCCGACCTTTTATCATTTCACGAAGTTATTGCAGAAATAGCACAACAGGAACAAGCAAATGTTACTCAATGAGTTACTGATAAAAATTGGGATAAAAACCGATGAGAAAGATTTAGATAAGTTAAAAGAAACAAATAGCTTGCTTGGAAAACTTCCTATTACTGCAGGGATTATTGGTACTGCATTTGCAGGTGCGGTTGCTGGGTTAACCGCATTTGCAGATGTACAACTTACAGCTCTTGATGATATTCATCAGTTATCTAAAGTAACGGGTGATGCAGTTGATAAAATCTATCAGTTAGGTAAGGTCGCTGAAGTAAATGGATCTTCATCAGAGGCAGCACAATCATCGATTAAAGGGTTGTCAAGAGCAATTGGTGAAGCTGCAGTTGGTATGGGGCGTGGTGCAAAAGCATTCGAACATTACGGTCTCAGAGCAAAAGATGCGGATGGTAATGTAAAAGACTCAATCACAATGATGGGTGAATTGAGTGATAAAATGCAGTCAATGAGCGAGCAAGAGCAGATAGCAATGCTGTCTAAGCTTGGCATTGATGAAACAATGATTCAGACATTAAGGCTAGGCAAGCAAGAACTTACTGAGTTAATGGCTGAACGCGATAAGATGACGCTTGGAGTTGGGACAAAAGAAAATGCTCAAATAGCAGCTGACTTTAAGGACTCTTTGACTGATTTAAGTCAGATGATTAAAGCTGTAGGTGAATATCTTTCACTGAAATTTGCTCCTGCAGTTCAGCGAATGATTGAACGGTTTAAAAATTGGTTTGTGGTCAATAATGATCTGATTAAAAAAGGATTGTCTGTACTGAGTGATTCTATCGCATGGATGATTGATTTTTTTAGCCGCTTTATTAGCACAATCGATTTACTCATAACGAACACTATTGGTTGGGAATATGCAATTTATCTTGTTGGTGCAGCATTAATTTGGTTGAGTCGCAAAATGCTCATTGCATTTGCTACAAATCCAATAATGTGGGTGATTGCAGCAATAACAGGGCTATTCTTGTTGATTGATGATTTTTTAGGTTTTTTACGTGGTGAGGAATCTTTATTTGATGAATTCTGGGGGAAGTGTGTTGCAGGTATTAAGTGGGCTAATGATAAATGGAAGGAACTTTTAGAATGGTTTGATTCTTCTACATTAGGAGAAAAATTTAAAGCTTATCCTAATGTGATCGCTATTCCTTTTGCGCTCGGATTTACCATAATTAAATCGCTGTGGGATCTCCTTACAGGAAAGGAGATCACGATGGATAGTATAGAAAATACATTTAAGAGTGCAACAGAGCTTATTAAGACACCGTTTAAAGTTGCGTTTGATTGGATCAAAGAGCAGTACAATACATACATACAGCCTATCATTGACGGAGCGAAAGCTATAGGTGATTTCTTTACTGGTGGAGATAGTAAGAATAATAACGTTATGTCAAATACAGGTTATTACGATATGTTAAGCGTAGATCCAAGTGGTCAATTCTTATCATTGCCTAAAAATGCTATTTCAAATACAAGAGCGGACAATCGTATGACAAACAGCAATAACAAAATCACACAACACTTCACAATTAATGGTTCTAGTGATTTAGTTAAAGATGTCAGTAAGGTTACACTTGATGCTACTAATGCAGTCTTAAACACGAAAACAAGTGTAGTGATGTAAGGAGAGTTAATGTTTAATTTTGCACAAATATCAAACAGACATATTGGTAAAATTACACTTGATGTTGTGACGACAGAGGAGCATACATCAGAACTTTCTATTACTGACAATCCAATTGAGAGTGGTGCTGAAATTGCCGATCATGCTGTGGCTAAGCCAAAACAAGTAACTATTGTCGGTGTTGTGGTCGATCACGATCATGATAATGCAGGACTAAATATTCCCAATGTGGGCAATATTAGAGGAGCGAGCGATTTCTTAAACGGATTACCTCTTCCAGCTAAAGTGATTTCGCAGACACAGCAAACTATTTCTAAAGCAACACGTATAGCTAGTCAAGTGCAAGGCGTTATTGATACTGCTAAACAGACTATTAATAAAGTGCGGTCGATTGCTCCGTTTTTGCCTGATTTTGGTTTAGGCGGATTATTAGATAGTTCTGAAGCAAGTGGACGAGTGCGAAAGTGTTATGCGGATTTAGTGTCAATTCAGAAAGCAGGTGAAACTATTGAAATTCAAACAGGATTATTGCTTTACAAAAATATGATGATTGAATCTATTTCGATTAGGCAAACAAAGGATAGTAGTGCTGAATTTACGATAACAGCAAGAGAGGTTTTTATCGTGGATACTGCAACAGTTTCTATGAGTAAATCCTCTGTGGCAGGGAGGAAAAAGAGTGGGCGTGCGGGCATTCAATCGGCAACTAAAATTCAGCAAGGTACAACACAACCAAGTAAGCCGAAAAGAAAAACATTGCTTAAACGTCTCTTTTGATAATGAGGTTTGATATGTTACAAATTCCAGTCACACAAGATCCATTCCAAGAGCAAACATTTGAATTCAATAGTGTAAAGATACGTTTAACATTGCGGTTCAATAGTATAGGTAATTTTTGGGCGATGGATGTTTTTGAGCCAGTTTCACAAAAGCAAATTTGCAATGGAGCATCGTTAGTTTGCGGTATTCCATTATTGTATAGAACGACACAAAGCTATTTCTTTTGGGTAGAAGATGAGAGTGGTGCATATTTAGATCCTATGACAATTGAAGATTTAGGCACAAGGTGTTTTCTGTATATTGGAGTGAAAGATGAAGCAATTCGGACGGCAATGGAAAGTTGAGTTGAGTAACGATAATGAGACGTTAATTATTGAACAATTAAGGGTCTCTTTTGAAATTAACAAAACAATCAATGAAAAACCTAATCCAGCAAAAATCAGTATATGGAATCTCAACAGAACGCATATAAACCAAGCCTTAAGCCAATCTTTTAAAAAACTGACTTTGTTTGTTGGGTATCACGAATTAAGAACAATTTATCTTGGCGATATTAATAAGATCAAAGTTAGATGTGATGGATTGGATTTTATTTTAGATATTGAATGCTCAGATGGGTTCAAGGCTTATGCAGAATCTATGGTGTCATCTACCTTAAAGCAAGGTGCAACAGATGAGCAAATTATCAAAGAAATTCAAAAGACAATGCCAAAAATTAATGAAAGTGCGGTCGATATTCCTAATAAAAGACAGCTCCCACGTGGGCGAGTAATGAATGGTGATAGTCGAGAGCTACTTAATCGCATAGCAAAAAATAACAATGCAGACTGGTCCATTCAAGATGGTAATCTTGTTTTTCTACCGAAAGACAAAGTGATTAATGATGACGTTATTCTACTGTCACAAGAAACAGGAATGCTTGGTATGCCAGAGCAAACAGACGACGGTTTAGAGCTATATTGCTTGCTTAATCCAGCACTTCAAATTGGTAATCTTGTCAAAGTTCAATCAATCCTAGAGTATTTTAACGGTGAATATAAAGTCATTAAATTATCACATCATGGCGATGGTTTGGGTGGTGATTGGGTAAGTAGATTAACTGTTATCGGTGGAAAATTTAAAAAAGTCGAAAAGGAAAAGAAATTTTCATAAAAGGTGCAGTGAGTGCAATCAAGAGTAGATAACCGTTTGTCTGAAAAGATGAGCGGTTTTTTTGTTTTTAAAAAGATGAGGTGATAATGTCAAACTATAATACACATTTAGCAACGTCTGAGACAGCGACTGATGAGCAAATCAGATATTCTCAACTGAATTTGCATACCTCACTACCAGCAAAAGTAGTTAATTTTGATCCAACAAACCAAACAGTAACACTCGCAATACAGATTAAACAGATCTTAAAAGGTGGCAAGTCCGTACAGATTCCACCTCTTGTTTATGTACCAGTCTCTTTCCCACGAGGTGGAGGCTTTGCCTTTACTTTCCCACTAATAGCAGGAGACGAGGGCATTGCCTTATTTAGCGAGAGATGTATAGATGGCTGGTGGCAATCATCAAAAGTGTCTGAACCGTTAGATTATCGTTTTCACGATCTTTCAGATGCAATGTTTATCCCTGGTATTTGTTCTATACCAAATGCAGTTAAAGGCTTTTTCATGAACGGTCTTTCAATGCAAACGATGGATGGTAGCACGTTTATTAGAGTGACAGATGGAACGATACTAATTAAAGGTAATATTCAGCATACGGGCAATACCACACAGACAGGGGAATTCTTAGCGACTGGAACTATATCAAGCAATACGGATGTGGTATCCGCTGGTATTTCTGGTAAATCGCACGTACATACTGGAGTGGCTAATGGTCCAAGTAAAACAGGAGAGCCTAAATGAGAGTAAGACGACTTGATAAAAAACATGATTGGACATTTGGTAATGGTTTTAATAGCTACGCGAATCAAAGTGAGTCCATCGCACAGTGTGTAACAACACGTCTTTGGTCTTTCACAAATGATTGGTTCTTAGATTTAGATCATGGCTTGCCTTGGTTAGATAAAATGGGAAAAGCTATAAACCTTAGTGAGCTTGAATTGAAGATAAAAAGGCAGGTATTAGAAACGCAAGGTGTGAAACAACTCACGCATTATGAATCAAACTTTAATGCTGACGAACGAACACTGACAATTATAGTTGATTATTTAGATATATACGGCACTTCACATAGTGCCGTTTATCGTTCTTGAGGAGTAAAAAATGGCTAAACTTGTAGAAAGGGGCATTGTGATTGAAAGGCTTGATTCTATTCTAGAGAGATTCGAGCAAGGATTTAAGCGGATATACGGACAGAGTATTAATATCGATCCTGATACACCTGACGGACAGATGATTGGTATTTTAGGTCAGATTAAAGTTGATTTAGAAGAGTTGTCAGAAGATGTTTACAAGCAATTAGATCCTGATTTAGCAACAGGTGCTTGGTTAGAACAAAGAGTAGCCTATGCGGGACTAATTAGACGAAAAGCAAGTTATAGTTACTTACGTTCAGTCATTTTAACAGGCGATCCACATGCTGAAATAAACAGTCTAATCGTATCAGATAACAATAAAGTGCGGTGGATTTTAGACCAAAAAGTGACATTAAATGAATCAGGGGCTGCGAGAGCAGATTTTAGAAGCGAGGAGCTTGGAGCCTTTAGTTTAAATGCTCATACACAACTCACTATTGAAACAATTACGCTTGGCTTAAACAGTGTCACAACTTCGGTAGATGCAGAAATTGGTATTGAAGAAGAAACTGATAGTCAATTAAGGCAGCGTTTTTTCAAATCACGAGCAAGAGGTGCAATTAATTCAGCAGAGGCAATTGAAGGTGAGATTAGTGACTTGCTTGATGTGAAACAAGTCATTGTCTTGGAAAATAACACATCACAAGTAGATTCGGCTCAAGTGCAACCACACTCTATTAATGTGATTGTTGAAGGTGGCAATGAAGCTGATATTGCAAAAGTGATCTACAAAAACAAAGGTGCTGGCATTGGTTTGCAAGGAAACTCCTCTGTTAATTTAATGATAAACGGCAAGCAAAGAATAATAAAGTTCGACAAAGCAACACCAACAGACATTCATGTCAGTATGATACTTGTTCGATATGAAGATTTCACAGAGATAGATAAAGATGAAGTTAAAAGAATGCTATCGAATGTGAAATTCAAAATAGGTGAGGATGTTTCTCTCTCAAGACTTTATAGCCCAATAAATACTGTCGGTGGTTTTTGGGTTAAAAGTTTGAAAATAGGCAAAAACGCTGATGTGTTGAATGCTGAAAATATTGTGATTAAGCCGAGAGAACTTGCACGAATTCAGCGAGCAAATATTCAAATTGAGGTAGAGTGATGTCTTATTCTAACTTATTGATTTGGCAATATCGGCATAAGCCTAGAGCAGTTGCAACAATTAAGCTTTTTGAAAATATTTTTGGATCAAGTTTTGTCGATCTAAACAATCTTAAAAATGTTTTAAATATTGAAGAATCAACAGGTCATCAGCTAGATTTGGTTGGTAAACATGTTGGCCAACTCAGAATTATTAATGGCTATCAGCTTAGAAAATTCTTTGGTTTTCATACATCACAATACGCCCTCAGTTTTGGACGACTAAATCAGAACGTAGGTGGCCAATGGTATAGAAGACGAGATCCGCTAGCAGACAGTGTGCGGCTATCTGATGAAGATTATAGATTTTTGATCAAATGCCAAATATTGAAAAACTATCAAACAGGCACGCTACCAAACATTATCGAAGCGTGCTTGTTTGTTTTTGGCGAGGGTTGTGATGTGACAGATAACTACGATATGACAGTCTCTATATCTATCCCAAGATCAAAAATGACAGATTTTAAGAAATTTGCAGTCGAACACTTAGATATTTTGCCACGCCAAGTTGGTGTTAAATTCAATTATTCAATTCAATAGAAGAGGTTAAAAATGACAATCCAAAATAAACCCGATGAAAAAATTTTTGCAAGCAAAGCTAAACATCAAGAAGTCAGTGAATTTCCTGATGTTGAAAGAGGGTGGGGGTTCACGTTTGAACAAACTGGAGGAATTCCAACAATGGAGCATTTTAATGCTTTGTTTAAGCGGATTGATGAACATTTTAATTATATGTTACAGCATGGTTTGCCTGAATGGTCCGCGACATTGGACTATCCTATAGGTGCATACGTTCAATATGATAATAAAACCTACCGAGCAAAAAAAGCGAGCAAAAACCAACGTCCAGATATTGTTGATTCTACTTATTGGGTAAGATGGTCGATTGATTATAAAGAAATCAGTAATTTCATTGATGAAGCTGGGAAAAAAGGCGTCCCCCTCGGCTCTATTGTGGCATTCCCAACACAGGTGAGAAGCCCACAAGGCTTTTTGCTGTGCGACGGCTCAACCTTTGAGCAAGACACCTACCCAGATTTATACCGCACTTTAGGCAATAGCAACAAACTCCCAGACCTTACAAAAAGCGATGTCGGCATGCTCGCTTATTTTCCATTCGACCAAATCCCAGAGGGCTGGCTCCCTTGTAACGGCGACGGCATTACCAAAGCCGACCACCCAGAACTATTTGACCGCCTCAAAGAAAAATACGGCACCTACCAAAGCGGCAACACCGAATACGCACGCCTACCCAACGCAGAAGATAGATTTATCCGCAACGCCGACAACGGCTTAACGGTAGGGCAAAAGCAAGAAGATGCAATAAGAAATATTACAGGTACGTTCACTTCATACCGAAGAACAGACCGAAAATATTTACCACTTCCTAGCGGAACATTTAGTCAAGTTAAAACGCTTAATGGTTGCATGGGAAATGGGGGGAGCGATGATTGGGCAGCGGAAATTAAATTAGATGTAAGTAAGGCGGACGGCGTAAACGTAGCAGACGAAAACCGCCCAAAATCAATCGCCTTTAAACTCTGCATTAAAGTCAAAAGCAATTTTGACCAAATCCGCTTTTTTATCAAAGCCTATGGAGCAGTCACCAATATCGGCAATTTAAACGCAGGGAACTTATCCAATGAAATTCAAAGCTTAAAAAGAAAATTATCAAACCTTGAATTATCCTTTGTAAAAAAAGTGGAATACAGAAAAACGAAGAAAAAAATATTACGCATTAGCAAAGGCATTCAAGGCGAAACCATATGGCGAGGCAAAACAAGCGATCCAGTAGTGTGCAAAACAAAAAATAAAGGCGGTGTGATTTACGTTTTATTCAATATCAAAAGCAAGGAAGTAATAACCAAACGTCACGGCTTTCATAGCATCACAAGAAAGGAAACAATAACCAAAGGTTACGGCATTCACGAGGACCGCTGGCTATCTTTCCCCCTCCTTTATGCAGACGGCACCGTAATAGGCGACACCGACACAGGGGGCGACGCTGGAGATTATAACTACAATACTGTAATAGGCATTCAAACAAAAGCGGTTAAAACTGAATATGGTATATACACAGGCGAAACCGAAATCACTATCACCCCATTAATAGATAAAGATATAGGCAGTTGGAAAGACAGTTGGCGAGATAGAACCGCTGTAATCAAAGAAGTAATTGCCTTAGGCGGTGAAGAATTTAACCAAGAAC